>JBJSZF010000649.1:0-2772 GCA_046090125.1 Verrucomicrobiota bacterium | reverse complement strand
ACCAGCAGATCTTCGACTCCATCGCCTGCTTCCATAACACCCAGCGCCTCCACGGCGCCCTGGGCTACCTCTCCCCCGCCCAGTTCGAGCAACCATCCTAACCGAAAAACCACCCCTTTTTACTGTCCATGTTTTCGAGGCAAGCCCAAAGCCCACTTGCCGACCTCGATCGACTGGAAGGACATCCACGGTACTACCAACGCCATCTCACTCGGATCATCCTCGCCGACCGAACCGTCACGGCTGCATGGATGTACTTCGCGAATTTCCCCTCCGGGGTCATCGTGCCTTCCGGGCGGTACGAACTGGGTGTGGCTTGGAAAACTGGCCATTGAAAATGGGAGGTGACGAACGTGACAGCGCGAACATAAAGCGGGGGAAACAGATCCGCGTCGCCACAGGGGCTTTGGAAGAAGCCCGTTGTTGTTCCTTCCCCCCCAGCACACCCAAAGGAACGAACCTTCCGATCAAAGAAACGAGACCTCCGGACAAGGGAACGGGGCCTTCCAAAGGGAGTGGGCGGCGGATGGAGGGCCCCGGGATCGGCCGGTCAAGCCGGGCGGCATGGTGGCGGCATCGCTGGGGACTGGGGCCGCTGGGTTGACGCCGCGTTTTTTGTCCCAACCACGGTCCAGCCCCGATAGCCTGCGGCCCATGAAGCTCTGCCGGTTTGTTGTCGGGCGTGACACCGTGGTTCGGCCCGGAATCCTCGAGGACGGCACCGTCCGGGACCTGTCGGCGGCGGGCATTGGGACCTTGTCCGACGTGCTGGAGTCGCCGGACCTTGGGGGCGTGTTGCGCGGGCTGGCGGGGGCGGCGTTGCCGGTGCTGGAGCTGCCCGAGGTGCGGTTGCTCGCCCCGGTGGACCGGCAGGAGGTGTGGGCGGCCGGCGTCACCTACCTCCGCAGCAAGAAGGCGCGCCTGGAGGAGTCCGACTTCAGCGCCACCGCCTACGACCGCGTGTACGAGGCCCCGCGCCCCGAGATTTTCTTCAAGTCCATGCCCGCAAAGGTGTCCGGGCCCGGCGGGCCCGTGGGCATCCGCGCGGACGCCCGTTGGAACGTCCCCGAGCCCGAGCTCGCGCTGGTGTTCAACTCCCGCATGCAGCTCGTGGGCTACACCGTGGGCAACGACATGTCGTCGCGCGACATCGAGGGCGAGAACCTGTTGTACCTGCCCCAGGCCAAGATGTACCGGGCGTCGTGCGCCCTCGGGCCGGCGATCCGCGTGCTGGCGGACGAGGCCGAGGCCCGCACGTGGTCGATCGGCGTGCGCATCGAGCGTGGCGGGGTCGAGGTGTTCGGGGGCGAGACCTCCATCGGCCAGATCAAGCGCACGTTCACCGAGCTCGCAGGATGGCTCGGGCGCAGCCAGGAGTTTCCCGACGGCGCCATCTTGTTGACGGGCACGGGCGTCGTTCCCCCGAACGACTTCACGCTCGCGGCCGGCGACCGCGTCACCATCCACGTCTCGGGCATCGGATCGCTCGTCAACGACGTGGTGGTGGTTTGACCCGGAACAAGCCCCATGAAGGGCGTTCGATGGCCATGGGCGGCCTGCGCGTCGAGGCATGGCCATTCGGGCGAATGGTGGATGCTGGTCGATGGCCTGGCGTCGCGGCCGGTGGTTCGGGTGGATGGACGCGAGGCGCCCGGGGCGGAGGTGGAGGCATGGGATGCCGCGAAGGCGCGCCTGACGCTGCGGCTCCAAGGCAGGCCCACGGTGGAGGTTTCCTGCGAGCGCCAGCCGGGGCAACGGTGACGGGGATCCGGCCGATCCGCCCGATCAGCCAGATCTCGCCTTGGGATCGGATCACGGAGCTGGGAGTCCATGGTTGACGGCCGGGGCTGGGGCGTTGTCCCTCGTGCCCATGAAGTCCTGCATGCAGCGCGGCGCGAGCGTCCTGGCCATGGGTGTTTCCCTGGGGGCGGCATGGCTGGAGATGCCTTCAGGCCACGCGGCGGAGGCGTTTCGATTGACTGGGTGGAAGCACTCGGCATCGGCATGGATCCTGACCACGTCCAACGGCGTCGCGCTCCCACGCGGGGCGAGCGTGGCCGGCTTTCCCGTGTTGATGCGATGGGACAAGGCCGGGTTCGACTTCGCATCCGCGCGACCCCAGGGCGAGGATGTCCGCTTCACGTCGGCATCGGGCGAGCCCTTGGCGTTTGAGATCGAGGAATGGGATGCGGCGGCGGGCCGGGCGGCGATTTGGATCCGGATTCCCGAGGTCCGCAGCGACGACCAGCAGGAGGTGCGGGTGCACTGGGGCCATGGCACGGCGACGACGGCGTCCAACCCGTCGGCGGTCTTTGGGCCGATCGACGGTCATGTTGGGGTGTGGCACTTGGGTGCGGACCTGCGCGACGCGGTTCGAGGCGGTGCCGTGGAGGCGCGGGATTCCTCGGTCGTGGAGGGCGTGGCGGGTCGGGCCCGTCGCCCGGGGGCGGGCGGGATGTCGGCGGGCGCGACGTTGGAAGGGCATCCGATGGGATCGGCTCCGAGCACGACCGAGGCATGGGTCCGGATGGCGCGACCGAACGGGACGGTCGTGGGCTGGGGGCGCGAGGCGGCGCAGGGCAAGGTGGTGTTGCAGGTGCGAAGCCCCGCCCATGCGCGCGTGGACGCCTATTTTTCGGATGCCAACGTGGAGGGGATGGCACGGGTGGCGACGGGCGAATGGACGCATCTGGCACACGTGTATGAGAAGGGCGTGGCGCGGTTGTACGTGAACGGGGTGCTGGATGCCTCGCGGGAGGGACGCGCGACGCC
>JBJSZF010000648.1:0-5562 GCA_046090125.1 Verrucomicrobiota bacterium | reverse complement strand
AACTTCACTTTGCGGATGTCGAGGAGGGGCAGGAAGCGCTCGAACTCCTCGCGGATCTCCTGGAAGCGCGCCGGGCTCCAGTCCACGAGGTCCATCTTGTTCACCGCGATGACGAGGTGCGGGATGCGGAGCAGGGAGGCGATGTAGGTGTGGCGGCGGGACTGCTCGATGACGCCCTGGCGCGCGTCCACGAGCACCACGGAGAGGTTCGCCGTGGAGGCGCCCGTCACCATGTTGCGCGTGTACTGCACGTGGCCGGGGGTGTCGGCGACGATGAACTTCCGCCGGGGCGTCGCGAAGTAGCGGTAGGCGACGTCGATGGTGATGCCCTGCTCGCGCTCGGCACGCAGGCCGTCGGTCAGGTTCGCCAAGTTGATCTGGCCGCCGCCGGTGATGTCGGCCGACCGCTCCAAGGCCTCCATCTGGTCCTCCATGATGGACTTGGAGTCGTAGAGCAGGCGGCCGATCAACGTGGACTTGCCGTCGTCCACGGACCCGCACGTGTTGAAGCGCAGCAGCTCGATGGGATGGGATGCGGACATGGGGGATGGCGTAGGGATCAGAAGCGCGAGGCGATCGTTTTGCTGAAAGAATCGTGGCTTGGGGTCGGGGTATTAGGTGGACCCGATGGGGAAGGGGTTGGTTGCTCCTCGAATCGACTGGGATTCGACGAATGAGCGACGGGGTCCCAAGGCGTTGGCCATCTTGGCACCAGGGTAGTCCACCCTGTTCCGGATGGATCCAAGCCTGCGTTGCAGGATCCTTCTTCCCAAGGTCGCGAGGAGCCCGACTCGTCGTGTGGAAAGGCAGCGGGGGCTCATGATCCAGGTGGAAAAATGGTGGGGATCAATTCCCGAATGTTTCTGCGATAGACCATGAAGTCCTTTCGATCCGTCGTCAGCACGGAGTGCTCCGGAAACAATTCGCTCATGCGAACGACGCAGAGATCGCACATGTCAGGTTCCCGATCCGAAAACCTTGCATGAAGGCTGGCTAGTTGAGGCCGATTTGCCGTTACACTGAACTCCACACGAATCATCCCCGCAGCAATCAAGTCCAAGACCAACCTGCCACTACGTACCAGGAAGGCGGCCTCCGTGATGACGGGTTCGCAGGTCAGCAGCGGCATCGTGATCCTTTTCGCCCACTCTACCGCCCATGAGTGATGAGCATCCCGTTCGTTCAGGAAGGCAACGAGGAAACCCGTGTCGGCAATGGCATTCACCGTTTAGCGAAGCCCTCGCGCGATGACAGGTCCGGCGGGAGTCCCTTGGCAGCCCCTGCCAACGCCAACCAAGGTTGTTGGATGGCGGTGCCCCGGGCCTTTTCAAGTTGCTCACGGACCAAGGCAGCTTGGCTTTGTCCCGTGCGTCGAGCCGTTTCCTTGAGCCACAGGGCAAGGTCTTCTGAAAGACGGAGACTGAGCGTTTGACTCATGACATGGGCAGCTTGTTTGCGGCCGAGAAGCTTCACAACGGTTCCTTGCCCTAGAAGTACCCGGCCTTCTTGCGGTCCTCCATGGCGGCCTCGCTGGCCTTGTCGTCGGCACGCGATCCACGCTCGGTGACGCGCGCGGCGGCGACTTCGGCGATGATGTCGTCCACGGTGGTGGCCGGGCTGTCGATCATGCCGGTGCTGATCATGTCGGCGATGGTGCGGACGCGGCAGACCATCTGGCGTCGGGGCTCGTTGGGGCGCGGGCGTGCGCCGGCATAGGGGTCCGGACGGGAGTCGTCCGCGTGGGGCGGGGGCACCGGGAGCCATTGGCCGGCGCGGCGGAAGCATTCGCGCTCATGGCTGAAGTAGATGGTGGGCACGGCCAGGCGCTCGCGGCGGATGTATTCCCAGACGTCCATCTCGGTCCAGTTGGACAACGGGAACACGCGCATGTTCTCGCCCGGGTTGAGCCGGGCGTTGTAGAGGTTCCAGATTTCCGGGCGCTGGTTCTTGGGATCCCATTGGCCGAAGGCGTCGCGGAAGCTGAAGAAGCGTTCCTTGGCGCGGGCCTTCTCCTCGTCGCGACGCGCGCCGCCGATGCAGCAGTCGAAGCGGAACTCCTCGATGGCGTTAAGCAGGACGGGGATCTGGAGCTGGTTGCGGCTGGTCTGGCCGGGTTGCGGCGTCACGAAGCCCTTGGCGATGCCCTCGTCCACCGTGCGCACGATGAGCTTGGCTCCCAGCTCGCGGGCGCGGTGGTCGCGGAAGTCGATCAGCTCGGGGAACTCATGCCCGGTCTCGACGTTGAGGAAGGGCATCGGGATGTCGGAGGGCCGGAAGGCCTTCTCGGCGAGGCGCAGGATGCAGATGGAATCCTTGCCGCCGGAGAAGAGGATGGCCGGGCGCTCGAACTCGGCGGCCACCTCCCGCAGGACGTGGATGGCCTCGGTCTCGAGGTGGTCGAGGTGGTCCAGGTGATAGGAGGTCACGTGGGGAAGGGCGTCTCGTGTGGTCGGGGGGCTTGTGGAAATGCTCGAAGGCGTGGCGCTGGGCTAGCCCTTGGCCAAGGCCTGGCCGCCCCATGATGCGTGGAGGCCGCACTCGCGCTTCTCGTCGGCCTTGGCGGGGTCGAAGTAGTCCCACTCGTTGGGCAGGCCATGCTCCGCGAGGTAGGCGTCGAGCTGGGCGTCGCTCCAATGAAAGAACGGGCTGACCTTCAGGGAGCCGAAGTTGCTGTCGGCGGACACGACGTCGAGCCCGGCGCGGTTGGGGTTTTGGACCTTGCGGAGCGCGGTGATCCAGACGCTGGGGGCGAGCTCGCGCATGCCGCGTTGGAAGGGCTCGAGCTTCATGACGGCGCTGAACTCCTTCAGCGCGGCCTCGTCGCCCGTGGTGGGGATGGGGCCATGGACGGCATCGCGGTGTGCGGCCGTCATGCGGGGAAGGTACGCGTGGATGCGCAGGCCAAGGTCGCGGCGCAGGGCCTCGGCATGCAGGTAGGTGGCCGGGCGGTTGTAGCCGTGGTCCACCCAAAGGACCGGGATGTCAGGCTGGACCCGCGTGACGAGGTGCAGGATGGCGGCCTCGTAGGGGCGGAAGTTGGTGGAGACGATGGCCTTGCCGTGGGCTTGGGCGATGGCCCATTGCACGACCTCAAGGGGCGAACGGCCTGCCAACGAGGCGTTGGCCTCGGCGATCTGCTGCGACGACATCATGGCGGGGAGGGGAAGAACTGGGATGGAGTGCGGCCCGGCGGGTCATGCGGCGGCGGCCGTCCACAGGGAGCGGGCCGCCCAATCGCCGAAGCGCTCGCCCGGCGTGCGTTCGGTCGCGAATCGACCGAACAACTGGCGCAGCTCCGGCAGGATCTCCGCCTCCTTCACCATCTCCTTGTGAACCCGCGCCAACCGCGTCGAGGTGGCGTTGCCGCCGACCCAGAGCTGGTATCGGCCCGGGCCCTTCCCGACGAACCCGATCTCCGCCATGTAGGGCCGCGCGCAGCCGTTCGGGCAGCCCGTCATGCGGATGAAGATCTCCTCGCCGGGCAGCCCCGCCTCGGCGAGCACGCCCTCGATCTGGTCGATCAAGCCCGGCAGGTAACGCTCCGACTCCGCCAACGACAGGCCGCACGTGGGCAGGGCAGGGCACGCAATGGACGCCTGGTGGAGGACGGTGGATTGGCGCGCCACATCCACGCCGTGCGCGGCGAGCACGGACGAAATCGCGTCCTTGGACGCATCATCGACGTTGGCCACGACGATGTTTTGGTTGGCGGTCAGGCGGAACTCGACCCCGGGGAACTGGTCGGCGACGGCGCGCAGGCCGGACTTGATCCGGTGGTTGCCCTGGTCTTTGACCCGGCCCATGTCCACCCACAACCCGGCAAACCAACGGCCATCGAGCCCGCGATGCCATCCCATCGGGTCCGTTTGCGACGTGAAGGCGAAGGGTCGGACGGGGCCCAGCTTGAAACCGGCGCGGGCCTCGACCTCGGAGCGGAACCAGTCCACGCCGCGCTCCTGCAACACGTACTTGAGGCGCGCGTGCTTGCGGTCCGTGCGGTCCCCGAAGTCCCGATGAACGGTGAGGACGGCCTTGGCGACGTCGATGACCTTGTCCTTGGGGAGGTACCCCACGACGTCGGCCATGCGCGGGTAGGTGGCCTCGTTGCCGTGGGAGCGTCCCATGCCGCCGCCGGCCGCGAGGTTGTACCCGACGAGTTGGTGGTTCTCGATGACGGCGATGAACCCGAGGCAGTTGGCGTACAGGTCCACGTCGTTGGCGGGCGGGATCACGAACGCGGCCTTGAACTTCCGGGGCAGGTACTGCTTGCCGTAGAGCGGGTCCACGAACTCGCGGTTGGCGGCGTCCTCGAGGTTCAACTGGACGCCCTCGACCCAGATGGAGTGGTAGGCCTTGGTTTGGGGAAGCAACGCCTCGGAGACGCGGCGGGCGTCCTCGTACACTTCCTGGCGGGCGAGGCTGGTGGCGGGAACCACGGGAGCCATCACGTTGCGGTTCACGTCGCCGCACGCGGCCAACGTGTCCACCAACGCCTCGTTGATCGCCTTCATCAACGGCCCGAGCCCGGCCTTGACCACGCCATGGAACTGGAAGCTCTGCCGCGTCGTGATGCGCAGCGTGCCGTTGCCGTGGCGCGTCGCGAGGTCATCGAACACGCGGTACTGCGCCGCGCTGAGCACCCCGCCCGGGATCCGGCCCCGGATCATGAACATGTAATGCTTCGCGATCTTCCGGCGGTCGCGGTCGTCCTGTTGGTAGATGCCGTGGAACTTCAGGAACTGCTCGTCGTCCGACGAGAAGCACTCGGCGGCGGGATTCAACAGGGTGGCGGCGATGTTGCCCGCCAGGGTCGGGATTCCCTGCTTGAGCAACTCGTTGCGAGTCAGGGGCTTGTCAGAAACAGAAAGCTCGGCCATGTGAAACTCCAGCGTTTACTAAAGATTTGGAGGATACCCACCGATGGGGGACAGCGTCAACGACGGCGACCGAGCACCCCATGCCGCAATCCTGCCATCCCGCAATCCCGCAATCTCGCGAGTGCGTGGCAACCATGGGGTGCATCGACGTCCTGGGCCGGCACACCCTGGGACACAATCGGAGGACTTCCTGCTTCCCGAGCGATTCACAGGGCTCGCCCGAAACGCGGATCCATGCAGGGCGGCGAGCCCACCGCACGCGTCGGGGCATGGGAAACGGCGCCTTCTCAAGTCGCCCATGCCCTCGTCGGCGGGCGCCAGACCGCCATGCCTCGCGTCCACCGCCTGCATGCACCGAACCTGCGGGCATTCCCAAGGTGAACGCGGACGAGGCCGCCCCCTGCAAGTCGCAACACTCGAAGCCGGGCGGCTCGTCTCACTGCGGACTCGTGGCGTCTCGCCCCATCCTTGGCGAAGGACCGTGACCGAATGGGACGAGGCATGGATCTTGGCCCCTCCCTTGTATGAGGTTCCTCTACGGCATCGGCATCCGTCGCGTCCTCAGGTCCATCCGGTATCGCCCGCAACCCGGGCAGGCTAAGCCCCTGGGATCGTCTGGCCATCAACAGACAAAACCGATGCGGCGGCGGCTTCTTGGGCGCGGGGCCTTGGCGTGCTTCCCTGC
>JBJSZF010000647.1:0-1902 GCA_046090125.1 Verrucomicrobiota bacterium | reverse complement strand
ACCGGTTGCTGGCGTCGCCCGCGTATGGCGAGCGCTGGGCGCGGCATTGGCTGGACGTGGTGCGGTTCGGCGAGAGCCAGGGGTTCGAGTACGACATCATCCGCGACCATGCCTGGCGCTACCGCGACTACGTGGTCCACGCGCTCAATGACGACGTGCCGTATGGAAGGTTCGTGCTGGAGCAGATCGCCGGGGACGTGCTGGACGACGCGACGCCCGCAAGCATCGCCGCCACCGGCTTCCTCGTGGCGGGGCCTTGGGACCAGGCGGGCAACGGGTCGGCGTCGCCCATGCTGCGCGCGCAGGTTCGCGAGGCGGAGCTCGAGGACATCGTGGGGACCGTCGGCCAGACGTTCCTCGGCCTGACGCTCAACTGCGCCCGGTGCCACGCCCACAAGTTCGACCCGATCCCGCAGGCGGATTACTACCGCGTGCGCGCGGTCTTTGCCGGGGTGTTCCACGGCGACCGATCGGTGGCCACGAAGGCGGAGCAGGCGCGCCGCGACGAGGCCGAGGCGCGGCGCCAGGGGCGGTTGAAGGACATTGCAACGCGCCTCGCGCAACTGGACGACGCGGCGGATGCGCGCCAGGGAACGGGCGCGAAGGGCCTCGTCGCGCCGTTGGCCAGGTGGAGCTTTGGCGGACCCTTGGCGGGCGGTTCGGCCGCGGCGGGCGCGGCGGGCGCGACCGAGGTGTTGAAGGCCGACTTGGTGGGCGGAGCCACGGTGAGCGATGGCCGCCTATCGTTGGACGGCAAGGAAGCGCACCTGCGCAGCGCGCCGCTGGGACAAGAGCTGAACGACTTCACCTTGGAGGCCTGGGTGGCCCTCGCCGGCCTGGACCAACGCGGCGGCGGCGTCGTGTCCGTCGAGACGGCGTCCGGGGGCGCGTTCGACGCCATCGTGTTCGGCGAGCAGCAGGCGGGGCGTTGGATGGCGGGGTCGGAGGGTTTCTCTCGAACGCGCAGCCTGGGTGCCCCAGCAGAGACAGCCGGCCCGGACACGTGGGTGCACGTCGCGCTGACGCGTGCCCGCGATGGCCGTGTGAGCCTGTATCGCAACGGCGCGCCGTGGGGCGAATCGTACGTCCCGGAAGGTGCGCCGGTCCCGCGTTACGGGGCGGATGCGCGCATCCTCGTGGGGAAGCGCCACACCGGGGGTGGGAATGCCTTCCTGCGCGGCGCCGTGGACGAGGCCCGCGTCTATGGGCGGGCGTTGGACGCGGCGGCGGTGCGGCGTTCGTTTGAGGCGGGGCCGGACGCGGCCTTGCCCACGTGGGCATCGCGCGAGGCGCAGAGGACGCCGTCGGAGCGGGCGGAACGCCAGGCGTTGATGGAAGAGCAACGCGCGTTGGCCAAGCCGCCCCCCGCGAAGGCGGACCCCATGGCCTACGCCGCCACCACCCGGATGCCGGCCCCGACGCATGTCCTCGCCCGCGGTGAGCCGTCGCGCCCCGGCGAGCTGGTGGCCCCGGCGGCTCCCGGGCTCCTGCGGGGTTGGCCGGGCGACCTGGGATTGAAGCCGGACGCGCCCGAGGCAGAACGTCGGCTGCGCTTCGCGCGGTGGGTGGCGTCGCCGTCGAACGCGTTGACGGCGCGGGCGATCGTGAACCGCGTGTGGCACCATCACTTCGGACGCGGGTTGGTGGCGTCGCCGAACGACCTGGGCACGATGGGCGAGCGGCCGACGCACCCGGAGCTGCTGGATTGGCTGGCGCGTTGGTTCGTGGACCCCGCGCGGGGCCATGGCTCGTTGAAACGCCTGCACCGGCTGTTGCTCACGACGGAGGCCTTCGCGCGCGCCTCGCGGCCGGTGGCGGTGGACGAGGCCGCGATGCCGGCCGGGCTGGACCCGTCCCTGATGCTGGGGTGGTACCCGGCGCGGCGGCTGGAGGCGGAGGTGG
>JBJSZF010000646.1:0-6546 GCA_046090125.1 Verrucomicrobiota bacterium | reverse complement strand
CCGCCCGCGCCGCCCGCGCCAGCTCGCCGTAGCCCTCCACCATCGACCGCAGCCGCGTGGCCGCCGCATCCGCGCCGGACGCCGTCACCGCGGGAATCTCCGGAGCCATCCGAACCACCCGGTCCACCAACCCCACCTCCCCGCTGCGCGCCACCAACTCCAGCCCAAACACCGGGTCGTCCAGCGTCACGTCTGCCGCGAACGCCGGGCCGTCCCCCTCGAACTCCATCTCCACCCGCCCGCGCAGGCCCAGGCTCCCGTCCGACCGCACCGTCAACCACAAGGGACGCCACGAGGGCACCCGAACCCACGGACCCGACCCCGTCCCATCCGGCAGCCGCCACGCCCCGGCAAAGGGCAATCGCACCTCCACCTCGGTCCCGTCGATGGTGACGGCCGTTCCCTCCGCCATCCCCTCGGGCAAGGGCAACACCCCCGGGCGCAACGCCAGCCGACACCCCACGAATCCTCCCGACCCCAGCGTTCCCGCCTGCCATGTCACCGGCAGCACGCCCATCAACTGCATGGGCACGCCATTCGACATCCCTGCCGGGGCCCAACGCAGCACGTCCTCCACCCGAATGCCGTCCAACGCCAACGTCCCCGGCCCCAGCTCAACCACCCCTTCCAACGCCAACGCGCTACCGCTCTCCGAAACCAACCGGCCCCGGCCAAACGTCACCGCCGTCCCCGATTGGTTCGTGTTCACCCGCGCCCCGTCCGGGAACTCCAGCCGCAACCCGCCCACCGCCGACCCGCCCATCGGCCGGTACGCAAACGGGGGCACGGACCCATCCGCGCCCCGCACCACCGCGCCGCCTCCCTCCAGCCGGACAAACTGATTCGTGGGATTCAACGCCTCGCCCACCTGCGGCCCCGGCACCCATCGCCCGCCCGCCACGTCCACCCCGGGTCGCCCCAGCCCAAACAAGGGCTGTACCACCGACACCTCCAACCCCTCGCGCGACATCCACCAACTCGACCCGTCCACCGCGCCCACGGCGCTCGCGACGCCACCCCAGCCCAGCATGGCGACGTCCGCCGAAGGCCCGGCCACGACCGGCCCTGAAACCACCCCGCCCGCCCCCGCATCCAACACCGCGACCGCCACCTCGCGCGCCATCGCCCCCGACCCGGTTCCCCAGTTCGATCCCGCCACCCCGGGGCTCACCACCGCCACGTCCAACCCCGGTTGCGCCATCACCACGCCGTCAAACGGCAGCACCGGATCTCGCGGATCCAGCCCCGAGATCACCTCGATGCCATCCTCGATCCCGTCTCCGTCCGTGTCCCGACGCATGGGGTCCGTGCCCCGCGCCAGCTCCTCGAGGTCCGACACGCCGTCGCCGTCGCGGTCCAACACGTCGTCGGCCGGCGACGCCGGATCCGTCCCTGCACGGTATTCCACCAGGTTGCTGCGCCCGTCCCCATCCGCGTCGCGCGCGCTGTCCGCCGGGTCCAGCGGGTCCAGCAAGGATGCCCGCATCAACTCAAACACGTCGTCAATGCCATCCCCGTCGAGGTCGAGCGGCCGGGACTTCGGCACCGACTGCAACACGTAGAACGCAGCCTCCTCCTGGGCGACGCCCCGGTCGGACACCACCCCACCTTGGGCAACGCCGAGGCCCACGCCCACGGGCCGCCAAATCTGGTCCAGGCTCAGGCCGCGCCTCAGGACGAAGTAGGACGACGCATCCGGCGGCGTGCCGACCGCCAACCGCCCTTGGGGATCAAACCCCAGCGCCTCCACCCGCACCGTTGTCTGCCCATGAGCGCAGGGCACCACCGCGCCGCCTGCCAACGCCAACGCCAACGCCGCCCCGAGCGTCCGCGCCCGCGCCCCCCATGCCCGACACTCCCTCGTCGCGTCGCCCCTCATAAATCGCCCCATACACAAGGCTCCGGGATAGGTTCCGGCCAACGAGCACGACGGCGTGCGGTGCGTTTGTTCATGGCCGGGGTTGGCTCCTCCCCATGCCGACAGGCCCGCCGGTAAGGCAACGCGCTGCAGGATTCCGAAGCTGGCAAGTAAGGCTTCACGGTGCGAAACAGGGGAGAATTCCTGCCGCTCGTGCTACGCCCACCCGCAGTGTGCTGCGAGGAAATTGTGAGTTTGGACCGGACGTGGGGCCTCGACTGCGGACCCCACGGAGCATCCCAAGCCGGGGCCAACGGGCGGAGATACGAGGGCTACCCATGAGGCCACCGGTCGCACTGGCCCAATCAACCCACGTCTGCGTTGCCCCTGAGCTGGGCGTGATCCCTGTCCTGCGGGCCAGAAGCCGCCGTGGGAGCCGCGCTCCATGCGGAGGCGGGAGCCGCGTGGGCAAGCATCCAAGGTTTCCGTTGGCATTTGTACGCAGGCGTAACACTTTGGGACACGAACGAGCGTCGCCATGTCTGACTCCATCCCCCATATCCCCGTCCTCCGCCTCGGCCGCACCTATGACTCCCTCGAGAAAATCGAGGTCAAGGACCATCGCACCGGCCAAACCATGGCGCTCGTGTCCACCGTCAACGGCGGCATCCTCAAGCGCGACCTCGCCAAGATCGGTTCCGCCCGCGCCTCGCTCGCCCGGTTCACTGTCGCCGAGCTCGTCGCCATGTCGGCCAAGGCGGGCGAGCACTTCCTGAACGGCACCCTTCCCCTGGGCGACCGCGGCCACACGCAGTCCGCGCAGCAATACATCGAGACCCTGAGCGTCACGAGCGGCCTCCCCCACGTCATGGTGCGCCGCAACATGACGAAGATTCACTACGCGCTCACCCACCTGGACGAGATCCTCAACGGCCTGTCGCGCGGGCTGGACTTCACGATCCTGGACCGCGGCTACGGCGAGCAGTTTGGAACGAAGCTCTCGTTTTGCCCGACGGCGGCCGCCTTGGGGCTGGTGATGCCCAGCAACTCGCCCGCCGTGAACTCGCTGTGGCTCCCGGCCATCGCCCTCAAGACGCCCGTGGTCATCAAGCCGGGCAAGGAGGAGCCTTGGACGCCCTACCGCCTCATCCAGGCCTTCATTGCGGCCGGCGTGCCCGCCGAGGCCTTTGGCTTCTACGCCACGGACCACGACGGCGCCGCCACCATCCTCAACACCTGCGGCCGCGCGCTGATTTTCGGGGACAAGTCCACCACCCAGCAATACGCCAGCAACCCCGCCATCCAAATCCACGGGCCGGGCTGGTCCAAGTTCGTCATCGGCGAGGACGCCATCGACCAATGGCCCGACTTCATCGACGTGATCGCGGGCGCGATCTCGGACAACGGCGGGCGCTCGTGCATCAATGCCTCCGCCGTCGTCGTGCCGCGGCACGGCGCGGAGATTGCCGACGCCTTGGCGCGCAAGCTGGGCCCGCTGGGGCCGACCCGGCCCGACGACGAGAACGCCCGGCTCTCGGGGTTTGCGAACCCGAAGATGGCGGACTTCATCGACGCCCAGATTGACGAGGGGCTGAAGACGCCGGGGGCGGAGGACGTGACGGCGCGGTACCGGGAAGGGTCGCGCAAGGTCGTCTTCGAGGGCGGCACGTACATGCGTCCCACGATCGTTCGGTGCGACGACTTCTCGCATCCGTTGGCGAACCGCGAGTTCCTGTGTCCCTACGCGAGCGTCGTGACGTGCCCGCAGCCGGAGATGCTGCACAAGATCGGCTACACGCTGGCGTGCTCCGCGATCACGAGGGACCCGGCCCTCATCCGCGAGCTGGAGGCCTTCCCCGAGATCGAGCGACTCAACATCGGGCCCGTCTCGACCATGAAGATCTCCTGGGACCAGCCGCACGAGGGCAACATGTTCGAGTTCCTGTGGAAGCGTCGCAGCATCGAGCGTGCGTGGTGACATGCGGATCCTCGTTGCGATCACCGGGGCCAGCGGGTCGTTGTATGCGCAACGGCTACTCGACCAGCTCGACCCGGCCCGTCACGAGGTCCACGTGATGCTGAGCCAGTACGCCCCGCAGGTCATCGGCGAGGAAATCCCCGGCGGCCTTCGCATCGCCCCGGGCGTCTCCACCCACGGGCATCGTTCGATGAACGTGCCCTTCGCCAGCGGGTCGAACCCACCCGACGCCATGGTGGTGATCCCGTGCTCGATGGGGACGCTGGGGCGCATTGCGCATGGGTTGAGCTCGGACGCCATGCTGCGGTGCGCGGACGTGATGTTGAAGGAGCGGCGGAAGCTGGTGTTGGTGCCGCGCGAGACGCCGTTGTCCCTCGTGCACGTGAAGAACTTCGAGCTGTTGTTGCTGGCGGGCGCGACGCTGATCCCTGCGAACCCGTCGTACTACACGCGGCCGGGCTCGGTCCAGGACGTGGTGGACACCGTGGTGGCGCGCGTGCTGGACCATCTGGGGGTTCCACATTCCCTCGTGGCGCGCTGGCGGGACGAGCCGGAGTAAGTGGGGGAGCCCCGGGACCCGGGTACGGGCGGCCGTGCGGACGGGGCAGGGCGGAATGCCGCACGCTTGGACCTGTCGCCCGCGTCGGGCCACTCCATGGGCCAAGGCATCCACCGGACAAGGAACCGCTTGCGAAGGACACGGACCTTTGGTGTTGGGCGGTGCATCCCAACGCTGGGAGCGCAGCCGTCCCCGGCCGCCCTCCCCGCATTCCGCTCCCAGGTCACCGACAACCTCGGGATGCGCGGGGCGCCCGGCGCCAGGGGGCGTGGCAAAACGGGCTTGCTGTCCCTCGGGAAAAAACCTCAATGCCCTGCGTTGGAAGGAAGCGGTGCGGCAAAGCACTTGCTAGGGGGGATGGGAACGAAGCTCGTCGCATGAAGACCTTGATAGACGGACCCGCACGTTGGGCCGGTGCCTGTGGACGTGCCCTTGTGGGCATGGCCATGGGGGCCATGGCGGTGGTCGCCCAGGATGTGAGCCCGGACATCCAGAGGCTGGGCTGGTCCTCGGGAAGGCCGGTGCTCTCGCTCACCCCGGTGCCTTCGGCGCAGTCGTATGAGGTCGATGCGACTCCGGACCTAGGTCAGGCGTTCACCCTGCTGCGCGGCCGGATGAGTGGCTTCCAATGGACGGGCTCAAACGCCTGGCCCGGTGAAAGCGGCTTCTTTCGGGTTCGGGCCCAGGTGCTTCCGGCCGAGGCGATCACGGCGGCGAACCTGTTGAACCGGGTGGGGTACGGTCCGACCCCCGATGATCTGGAGGAGGTTCGGCGCGTTGGGGTGGACGCATGGATCCACCGGCAGTTGTCCCCGGAGACCATCCCGGAGGACTTGGACGTGCCGGCTCCATTTGCGGCGGGTTGGCGCAAGGTGGTCGCCACGGGGACGGGAAGTTCCTCCACGCTCTACCTGTACATGGACGGGCCCGCCGACGTGTACGTGGACAACGTGCGCCTCGTCACGGGTGCATCCGAGAATCCGTCGGCCGTGAACCTCATCCGCAATGGGGACTTCGAGGCGCCGCTCGGCGCGGAGTGGGGCCTGGCCACGAACGTGAACACGTCCGCCCGCAGCACGGACTTCGTCCAGAACGGGTCGGCTGCGCTGCATCTCGTCTCCACGGAGGCGGGTTCCACCCGGTCCTCATCCCTGTACCAAGACCTCTCGACGACGTTGTCGTCGAGCCAGGTGTACACGTTGTCCTTGTGGTATTACACGGCCGACACCATGGTGCTGACGGCGCGTCTGAGCGGGAGCGGGATCGTGTCGGAGACGCCCATGGACGGGCGCAGCGTCACCCCGGCGACTTACGCTGTTCCGCTGAAGGAGGGGGGTTCCATCTCCCAGCTTCGGTCGTGGCATCTGGTCCGCGCGGTGCAATCCAAGCGCCAGCTCAACGAGGTGCTGCGCCAGTTCTGCGAGAACCACTTCGTCACGGAATACTCGAAGTCCGTCGATTACTTCGATGGGCGGGGCTATCCCTCCGGGACGTCCACGCGGCCCGCCGCGCAGGTGGAGTTCGACGAGAACCAGCGCTGGCAGGCGGCGCTGTTGAAGCCGGCCGTCACGTTCCACGACCTCCTGCGCATCAGCGCCGAGAGCCCCGCGATGATCATCTACCTGGACACCGTGGACTCGCGCGGGACGCTCTCCAACGGCCGCTACCAGGTCGCCAACGAAAACTACGCCCGCGAGCTGTGCGAGCTGTTCTGCATGGGCGTGGACAACGGCTACGACCAAGGGGACATCGTCCAGTTGTCCCGCATCTGGACGGGTTGGACGACCGAGCTGCGTGCCCCGGCGGATTACGGCAACCCGTTCGCGGCCCGCAGCACGGTTTACAAGGATGCCGCTGCCACCAACAAGACGGCCGTCACCAACCTCGTGGGCAAGTGGACCCTTCGCTACAGCCCCACCCGGCACGATCCACGCGCCAAGTACCTCTTCTACCAGAAGGATCCCATCGGGAACCCGCTGGCGGGCCGCCCGCGCTCGGTTCCGGCGCGCTTCGGCTCACCGTGGGCCGGCCGTTCCTATGGGATTGCCTTCGGAGCCAGCAATTACCAGACGAACACCATGCAGGAGGCCTACCAAGTCCTCGAACACATGGCCAACCTGCCATTCACCCAGGAGTTCATCGTCGTGAAGC
>JBJSZF010000645.1:0-6470 GCA_046090125.1 Verrucomicrobiota bacterium | reverse complement strand
CGCCGCGTCCGGAACGCCCGGGCCTTCGCGGTGTTCGAAGTGCACGCCCGCCATCCGACGGATCAGCTACCCGCGCATCATGGCACGAAACCCGACCGACTGGGCTCACCTGGCTCCTTGAGCAGAACCATGTCGTCACGGTTGGAATTGGGGGCGGCCATCCCGGCCCGCTCCCGGGTACGAACGTTGACAACGTTGCGGGATGCATGGGTGCATCCAAGTCCATCACGATGGAGAGACGCATGCACCCCCAAGCCTTGGTCGTCTGCACGATTGAGGGATCGGCCTGGTTCCTCCTGCCCTTGCTGCATCGGTCCGGCCTCGTCATGGACGTGGTCACCGCCTCGCCGTTGCTGCGTCACAGCCAGTTCGTCCGCACCGTGCACGTGGCGGGGCGGGACCGCGTGGCGGACAAGGCGGTCGCGGTGGCCAACAGGCATCGCTACGACTGGGTGATCGTGACGGAAGACGGGTTGCTCGGGGAGATCGCGCGGCTTCCGCTGCCGCTGGCGGAGCGGATGGCCGTGCTGCCGCTGATGCATCCCGCCGGGATGGGGCACCTGCACTCGAAGACAGGCCTGGCACGGGCGATGGAAGGCCACGGGATCCGGATGCCGGCCTACGCGGTGGCCCATTCGGTGGAGGAGGCACTGGAGGCGACGGGCCGAATCGGGTTCCCGGTGGCGCTGAAGTTGGACGCATCAGCCGGGGGCCACGGGACGTTCCCCTGCGCCGACGCTGGCGAGGTGCGGGCGCGGGCTGGGTGCTTCGACGGGCGCCCATTGCTGGTTCAGCAGTGGATCCAGGGGCGGAAGCTCGACGTCAACGCCCTGTTTCTGGATGGGCGGCTTGGGCACGTCACGGTGGCTCACACCCAGTCCGAAGTGCGGCCGCTGGGGGTGGGCAAGGTGAGGCGGTACCTGCCCCCGTGCCGCGTGGACGCGGCGATGCAGGACGAGTTGGGGCGAATCGGCCGGGCGCTCCACGCGCATGGCTTCGCCAACGTGACGGCGATCGAGGACGCCCAAGGACTGCGGCATTACTTCGAGGCCGACATGCGGCCAAACGTGTGGTCGGACCACGGACGCTTCGTGGGCAACGACGCAGCGGACGCCATCCGCGCGTGGCTTGGGGGCAGGCCGATGCCGCCGCCGCAGGGGTGCGGCGCGCTGACCGAGCCCGTCGAGGTCCCGCACGTGGCCCGGATGTCGGCTTGGGACCTGGTTCGCCACCCGTTCCGGGCCTGGAAGTACCGGCCGACAACCGACGCCCAGCTCGTGTTCCTGCTCGCGGCGCGGCGTGTCCTGCCCCGGGCCCTGAGGCGCGCGGCGTGAGCCGGGGGACGTTTCGTGCGCATGATGCGGATGCCGTTTTTGTCTCGCATTCCCTGTCCAGTGAATCGAGGCAAACTCATTGAGTCCGACCAAGAGCCTGCTGGATCCGGAGTTTCCAACGGGTTTTTCGTCCCAAGACATTGACTTCTCCCCAGCCAGCGCCTGCGTCCAGGCGGTCCCGAGCAAAGAAGCGGGCGAAGGCCACTCGATGGGAAGATTCGTGAAGACATCGGGAACCATGCCCCGTTGTTTTCCGCGTTCCCGCCCTGACGCTCGGGTGATATCCCTCACGTCATGCACCCCTTCCGCTGGTGGTCCCGGGCACCGGGACTCTTTTCTTGGGCCCTTGGGATGGCGTCCGTCGCATTGATGGGCGCGGGTTTCCAGGAACCTGAAGCCCTTCCGGAGCAGGCGACCCTGCCGGACCCACTCGTGTTCCTGTCGGGCAAGCCGGTCCGCACGGCGCGGGAATGGGAAAGGAAGCGGCGGCCGGAGCTTCAGGCGCTGTTCCAGCACTACATGTACGGCGAGCTGCCGCCGCGCCCTTCCAAGATCCGGTTTGAGGTGGTGGGCGAGCACGCGGACTTCCTGGGCGGGCGCGGCGTGCTGCGCCTGGTGCGGGTGACCTGCGGGGCCGACGATCCCACGGTGATCGACCTGATGGTGGTCACTCCGAACAACTTGAAGGGCCGCGTGCCGGTGTTCCTGGCGATGAACTTCTGCGGCAACCACGCCGTGCACGACGATCCCCGGATCCCCCTCACGCGCGGCTGGCTGTACAAGTCCTGCGCCGGTTGCACGGACAACCACGCCACCGAGGCCGCGCGCGGATCCCAGGCCAAGGACTGGCCCATCGCCGACATCCTCGCCCGCGGCCATGCGTTCGCCACGTTTTGCTCCACCGACGTGGACTCGGATCGCGGGGACGTGTCCGACGGCGTCCGGGCCGCCGAGGCGCGCGCGCGGGGCGAGCAGCCCAGCGGCGCGAACCGAGGCACGATCGCCGCGTGGGCGTGGGGATTTCATCGGTGCGTGGACTACCTGGTGACCGACCGCCGGATCGATCGTCGGCGCGTGGTGGCGGTGGGCCATTCCCGCAACGGGAAGACGGCCTTGCTGGCGGGCGCGCTGGACCCGCGCATTGCGCTGGCCATTCCTCACCAGGCCGGTTGCGGCGGGACCGCGCCCAGCCGGGGCACCGTGGGCGAGTCGATCGAGCGCATTAACCGGGCGTTCCCGCACTGGTTCAACGAGCGGTTCAAGGCCTTCACCAACGCCCCCGCGCGCCTGCCCTTCGACCAGCACGCACTCGTCGCGCTCATGGCGCCGCGCCCCGTGCTGCTGTCGAACGCGGAGGAGGATCAATGGGCGAATCCATCGGGCCAGTTCGAGGTGCTGAAGGCGGCCGCGCCGGTCTATCAACTGCTGGGGGCCGGGGGCGTGGCGGCCGAAACCATGCCCCCCAACGGCATCCTCGTGCGCAGCCGACTGGGCTACTACATCCGCCCCGGCAAGCACTCCATGACCGCCGACGACTGGCGGGTCTTCATGGACTTCGCGGAGGCGCATCTCCGGCCGCACACCCAGCGCTGAGCGCAGCCGGGTGCTCGAGGGGTCAGGGCGCCCAGCGTCGCGCGCCCATCCATCGCTCCTGCCAAAACCGCGCGCCGATGCGGTCGTATCGGACCCCTCGCATCGTGCTCGCATGCACGAACTCCCCGCCGCCCACCGCGACGCCAACGTGGCTCACGCCGTCGCCGGTGGAGGATCGGCTGAAGAACAACAGGTCGCCAGGGCGGATGTCGGAAGGCGGAACGGGCAGCCCGCCACCCCACAAGGCCACCGTTGTCCTAGGGATGGCGTTGCCGACCACGTCGCGGTGCAGGGTTTGGGCGAGGGCGGAGCAATCCAGCCCGCTGCGGGTGTTGCCACCCAGCTTGTAGGGAACGTCGAGCCAGCGGGCGGCTCCCGACTTCCAATCCGTCGCCGTCGAACGTTGGCCCACCGGGACGGACCCGCCCTTCGACACGGGACCCAACTGCCCGGGACGCGGCGCACGCGGCACCTCGACGCTGGAGGGCTCAAAGGCTCCGGATGGACGATAGGGTAGCCCGGTGCTCGTTCCGGAGCGGGGGCGCGGGGCGGAGCAACCCGCAAGAAACGCGGCACCGGCGACGAGACACCACCGGCCAATCAACGAGGCGGGCTTCATGCGCAGGAACGGGTGATGGAACACACGGGGGCGATCACCCCGGGCGCTATTTCTTCAAGGGTTGCGCCGCCGGGAAGGTGCGGAAGCTGGGCGGCAGGTCCGTGAACGTGGGCGCCCCGGGCGGACGATACGGTAGGCCGGTGCTGGTTCCTGCGTCGCCTTGCTTGGCCCCGGTCTTGCAGCCCGTGGCGGCCAGCGTCACGCCGGCCAGCAACGCCCATAAACACCCCCGGATCACGCGCTCTCGCTTCATGGCTGCGGACGATACACCGACTGCGCCTTCGGCATCAACCGCCGGAGATTGGCGACCCGTTGTTGGTCCGTCGGATGCGTCCTCAGGAACCACGCCGTGTCGCCGCCACGGGCGCGATTGTACTCGCCAAACCGTTCCCAGAACCCAATCGCCGCCTGCGGCGGGTAGCCCGCCCGCGCCATGTACTGCAACCCGATCTCGTCCGCCTCCGCCTCCGTGGAACGGCTATGCGGCAGCGCCACCGCCAACTGCGAGCCCATCCCATAACCGGTCGCAATCAACTCGCGGTACTTGGACTCCTTGGCCGCGATCCCGACGCCGACACCCAATGCCTGCAAGCCCATCGCGGTCGTGATCCGCTCCCCTCCGTGTCGTGCCACCGCATGGGCCACCTCGTGGCCGATCACCGTCGCCAGCCCGGCCTCGTCCTGGGTGATCGGCAGGATGCCCGTGTAGATGCCCACCTTGCCACCCGGCAGGCAAAAGGCGTTGGCCTCCTTCGACTCAAACACCACGAACTCCCACTGCGCGTTCGGCATGTCCGGACCGGCCACCTGCGCGATCCGGCGCCCCACCTTCTCCACCAGCGCCCGCGCCCGCGCATCCTTCGACACCGGCACCTGCTTCTTCATCTTCTCGAACTCCGAGAACCCCAACTGCATCTCCTGGGCCTGCGGCATGATGTTGAACTGGCTCCTGCCCGTGACGGGCACCGTCGTGCAACCCGCCGCCATCCAGCCCAACAGCAGCACCAGGCCCGCCGCCCACCATCCCCCTCGTTTGCGCCCTGTCCGGTCGTTCATGCCCTTCAAACAACCCAAGGGCGCGAAGGCTGGCAAGCCTTGCCTCGTTCCCCCAGCCTCCAGCCCATGCGCGTCGCCGTCGTGTCCTGTGCCCCCCTCGTCCGGGTCCTTGCCATCCTCGCCCTCTGCACCTCCCTCGCGCCCGTCCTCGCCCGCGACGCCGCCGCGCGCCTCGGCCGCCACGTCATCCTCGTCTCCACCGACGGGCTCCGCCCCCAGGAGGTCTTCTCGGGCGCCGACGACCTCCTCCTTTCCAAGGCCTACGGCGCCATCTCGGACACCAACGCCGCGCGCGCCGCCTACTGGCGTCCCACGCCCCAGGAACGACGCGCCCTCCTCCTCCCGTTCCTATGGGGCACGGTCGCGCGCCAAGGACAGGTGTGGGGCAACCGCGACCTCGGCTCCGCCGTCCGCGTCAGCAACGGCCGCAACTTCTCCTACCCCGGCTACAGCGAGTTCCTCACCGGGTTCCCGGACCCGGCCATCGACTCGAACGACAAGAAGCTCAACGTGCACACCAACGTGCTCGAATGGCTTCACCTTCAGCCCGGCCTCCAACAACGCGTCGCCGCCGTGGTCAACTGGGATGTCCTCCCCTGGATCCTCAACGCCCCGCGGGCAGCGTTCCCCGTCTGGTCTGGCTTCGACACGCCGCCTGGCACGGTGCCCCTTCGCATCTCCGACGCCCACGCCGACCTCGTCGAGCACGGCCGCACCGTGTGGCCCGGCGTCCTTCTGGACACCTTTGTCTCCCACGCGGCCCTGGTCGCCCTGCGCCGCGACCCACCCCGCGTCCTCTATGTCTCCCTCGGCGAGACCGACGACTGGGCGCACGAGGGCGCCTATGACCGCTACCTCCGGGCCGCCCGCGAGTTCGACCGTTGCCTCGCGCGCCTCTGGCACGCCTGCCAATCCATCCCTGCCCTCAAGGACAACACCACGCTCATCATCACCACGGACCACGGCCGGGGCCCCGGCCCCGTGGCATGGAAGAACCACGGGGCCGAGATCGCCGACTCGGCGTATATGTGGGCGGCCATCATCGGACCGGACACCCCGGCCTTGGGCGAACGTTCCAATACCCCGCTTACGTTCCAGGCCCAGGTCGCCGCCACCGTCGCCGCCGCCGTCGGACGCGACTTCAACAAGTTCTCGCCACGCAGCGCGCCGCCATTCCCGGGCGTGTTCACGCCGTGAACAGGCGCGAATGCAGCCAGGAGGTGGGGCGCTTGCCCCATGCGGCGAAGCCAGGGCTGATTCAGCTGGAATGAGCTTCTGAACACCCGCTTGGCGGAGATGATTTTTGAACTAGGCAACGACCCCGAGCCTCCGCCACGGCTCCGCGCCATCAGTGCCGCCAAGTCCCCGCCAGAAGCCAATCTCCTCGCCCGCGTCGTCGTCCGCCTCATCAAGCCCCACGAGCGCGAGCAGCGCGAGCGGTGCCTCCACTGGGCCGTCAACAACGCCCACTTCCTCATCTTCCCGGATCGCCAAGGGCTCCCCAGCCTCGCCTCCCGCGACTTTCACCCCGAGCACGGCAAGCCCAAGCAGCTCGTCCTGCGCGCCATCTAGCGACGCGGCCGCGCGCTCTTGCGACAGGCTCGCCTCCCGGAGCCCCTGGCCGCGCACGAGGCCGTGAAGGCCGGCCCCTGCCCCTTCCAGGCCCCCGCCCTCCATGACCTCTACCAACGCCTGCGCGCCCTCCCCGACACCCGCCGCGGCCACGACCTCTACCATCGCCAGGCCTCGGTCCTGGCCATGGTGGCGGTGGGCGCCACCATGGGCGCCTCCGGCCTGCAGGACTTCGAGTCCATCAGCTCGAGGTTCACCCCCCGCCAGCTCGAGGCCCTGCACGTGTGGCCGGACAA
>JBJSZF010000644.1:0-2786 GCA_046090125.1 Verrucomicrobiota bacterium | reverse complement strand
ACGGCGTCGATGCCGCCACCGTTCACGCCAAACTTTCCCAGGTGGTTGAAGTCGGCCGCGTGCACGCCCAAGCCGAAGGGGCGCGGGTCCTGGCGCGGGTGGAACCCCGCTCCAAGGGCCAGGGCGGGGACCTCGCCGCAGCCGTCGCCGACGCCGCCCACCGGGAGCGCTGGCGCTTCGACGAGCTGCACACCGACGAGGGACGGCTCGACAACGTCTTCCGCAAGATCACCCGGCCGGACTCGGCGCGTTCCTAAGGCACGACTCCGGGACCGGCCACGGCCCTCGAGGGGAGGCCCTGACGTTCCCACCCCAACCATATCTCCAGCAATTCATCGGACGAACATGAGCGAAGGATTGAGAAACACGTGGGCGATTGCCCGGCGCGAGCTGGGCGGGTACTTCAACTCGCCCGTCGCATACGTCTTCATCGTCATCTTCCTGCTGCTGAACGGGTTCTTCACGTTCAGCCTCGGGTACTACTTTGAGCGCGGGCAGGCGTCCCTCGCCGAGCCGTTCTTCAGTTGGCATCCTTGGCTGTACCTGTTCCTCGTGCCCGCCGTCGGCATGCGCCTGTGGGCGGAGGAACGCCGCAGCGGCACGCTCGAGCTGTTGCTCACCATGCCCATCGCCCCGTGGCAGGCCATCGTGGGCAAGTTCCTTGCGAGCTGGCTCTTCCTCGGCATCGCCCTCGTGCTGACCTTCCCCATCATCATCACCACCGCCTACCTGGGCGACCCAGACAACGGCTCGGTGATGTCCGGCTACCTCGGGAGCCTGCTCCTCGCCGGCGCCTACCTCGGCGTCACGGAGCTGATGTCCGCCATCACGCGCAACCAGATCATCGCGTTCATCATCTCCGTCGTCGTGTGCTTCTTCCTCATCCTCTGCGGATGGGAGCCCGTCACCCAGTTCCTCGTGAACCACCTGCCCGACGCCGTCGTGAACCTCGTGAAGGGCCTCTCCACGTGGTATCACTTCCTCGCCTTCCAACGGGGCGTGATCGACTTCCGCGACCTCCTCTACTTCGGCTCCGTCATCGGCTTCTCGCTCTTCGCCACCAGCGTGGTGCTCCGCGGCGTCCGCGGCGCCTGATTCTCAAGTTCCCAAGGCAACACGACCATGAAGCAGTCCAAGTCCCAGGCCCTGTTGTTCTCCACGCTCGGCGTCGCCATCGCCTTCGCCGTCGTGGTG
Organism: Verrucomicrobiota bacterium; assembly: GCA_046090125.1. Lineage (GTDB taxonomy): Bacteria > Verrucomicrobiota > Verrucomicrobiia > Limisphaerales > UBA9464 > UBA6176. The sequence continues at coordinate 1,592 of JBJSZF010000644.1, read as the reverse complement.
CTCCTCAACTTCGTCTTCTCCCGGGCCAACGCCCGGCTCGACCTCACCGAGGACGGCCTCCACTCCCTTTCCTCTGGCACGCGCCAGATCCTCGCGCGCGTCGGCCAAGGCGACACTCCCGTCACCGTCAACTTCTACGCGTCCCTCAAGGGCAACCGCCTGCCTCCCATGGAGGAGGCCTATGCCCGGCAGGTGGAGGACCTTCTCAACCAGTTCTCCTCGGCCGCCAACGGCCTCCTCGTCGTCAAGAAGTTCGATCCGCAGCCCGACTCCGAGGAGGAGGACGCCGCCAAACTGGACGGCGTCGAGCCCCAGATGAACCAGCAGAACGGCGAGTCCTATTACCTCGGCCTCTCCATCAACCTCGATCCCCAGAAGGCCGCGTTGCCCGCCCTGTCCGTCCAACGCGACCGGCTCCTCGAATACGACCTCGCCCGGGCCATCTCGCAGGTCCTTCAGACCAATAAGCCCGTCATCGGCATCATGACGCCCCTGCCCGCCTTCGGTGCACCGGCAAACCCCATGATGATGCGCATGGGCCAGCAAGGGTCCGAGCCCTGGGTCTTCATCGCCGAGCTCAAGCGCGACTTCGATGTCCGCCAAGTCAACATGGACGTCGAATCCATCGACCCCGCCATCAAGGTCCTCCTCGTCATCCATCCCAAGGACATCAGCGACAAGGCCCAGTTCGCCCTCGACCAGTTCGTCCTCCGCGGCGGCCGCCTCGTCGCCATGCTCGACAGCCTCTGCCTCGCGGACAACCGCAACCCCAACCCCATGGGCTTCAACATGGGCGGCGGCTCCTCCCTGCCCAAGCTGCTCAAGCAATGGGGCATCGAGTTCGACACCGCCAAGGTCGCCGCCGACGTCCGCTTCTCCCGCGAGATCGACTTCGGACGCGGTCCGCAGCCGGCCCCGTCCACCTCCTTCTGGAAGCGGGCGATCTCGGCCTGGAACTTCTTCGCGGCCTCGGCCTGCTTTTGCTGGATGACGGTGAACGGCCTGCGGACGGTGGCGCGGCTGCGGGCGCCGATCAGGCTGGAGTCGCCGGCGACCTGCTCGACGAGGTTCTGGCCCAGGGAAAGGTTCCCGTTGAAGGGGACGGCGACGCGGAACATGCGGTCGATCCGGACGCAGTAGGGGTCATAGAGGAAGTCGGAGTCGCCGATGAGATAGACGATGCCGTCCTCCTTGGACTCCTTGAGGACGTCGGGCTTGGCGTCGTCCTTCTTGTCCTTGTCATCGGGCTTGGCCTCGGCCGGCTTCCCGTCGGGGAAGGCCGTCTTGAACTTGCCGGTGAGGCGGATGCCGAGGGCGTACTCGACGCCGGACGGGCTGAAGTCGTCGAGGACCTTGCGCCCGTTGAGCTGCGAGGTGACGCCGTCCACGAGCTGCGAATCCTTGCTGGTGTGGAGCAGGACCTCCTGCTTCAGGCCGTCGGCCGCCTTGCCGGTGAAGACGCCGGAGAAGGGGTCACATGAATCCAATGAGGTGCGGCAATTGCGTCGGTCTTTGCATGCATTGCATTCTCTGGACACCGCTATACGGTCTGCGGAAACTCCAGTGCTGGGCCGTTGGCCAATTGTTCAACA
>JBJSZF010000643.1:0-4805 GCA_046090125.1 Verrucomicrobiota bacterium | reverse complement strand
ACCAACTGAGCTACGACCCCGTTTGCCCGAAACCGGTGAAAGAACGCCAGAAGGGCGTCATGAAGGCAAGCGCTGTTCCGTCACGGGTCTGGCCGTCCGGACGGAACACGGCCTGCGAGGCCGGGGTGTTTCCGGCGCGGGGGCGTCACGAGGGCGCGCGGCCAGTGGTTTTGGAAATCCATCCCTTGACAAAGCTCGGGCACCTGTTTGCCCTTGGTTTCGCCTTGGAGGAAATCACGCAACAAATGGGAGCAAGCGCGTCCCTGCCTCCGGGTCGTTGCGGCCGTTTAATGGCTGCGACATCCCTCGGATCCCGTTCCACCCACCCAGAAGGAAAGTCATGAAGCAGATCAACAGAACACCCTTGCCATGGGCCATGGCGGTCGCCGCCGCCCTCATGGGCGTGGCGCACGCCGACTACCCCAGCACCGTGTCCGGGCTCGGACCGGTGGGGTATTACCGCTTCAACGAGGCGCTGTCCGTACCGGGCAACCGGGCCGTCAACCAAGGCTCGGCCGGCCCCATCGGCGACGCCTACTACGTCAACGACAACTCCACCACGCCCATGCACGGCTCGACGGCGGGCGCGTTGGCGGGCAGCGCCGACGGCGGCGCGACGGTGGGCGAGGGCTGGATCCAAACGCCCTTTGACGCCTCCACCAATCCCCAGGGCTCGTTCACGGCGGAGATCTGGGCGCAGCCCATCGCGGAGCCGGCCGGCCTGACGGCGGTCATGTCGTTTGGCCACCTTCAAAACGGCGGCACCGGCCCGAACCGCTCAGGCTGGCTCCTGTACCAGGACAACGGCACCAGCGCGGGCGGCAAGGGTTGGAACTTCCGCATGTTCAACCATGTGGGCATCAACCGTTCCCTGACCCTCAACGGCGGCGACGTCCCCACCGTGGGCACCTGGGCGCACGTCGTCGTGTCCTACGACGCCGGCACGGGCATGGCCTACCTTTACGTCAATGGCACCCTCCAGTCCTCGGGCCTCTCGCCCGGCTACGTTCCCAACTTCGACGGCTACTTCAGCGTCGGGCGCCGCAACGACCTCGCCTTCGCCTACTCGGGCTACGTGGACGAGGTGGCCGTGTACAACACCGCCCTGAGCGCCGACGTCATCAAGTCGCACTACGACAACGGCAAGAGCGCCACCCCTTCGCCCTCCTATGACACGTTGGTCAAGCAGGCGAACCCCCTCCTCTACTACCGCCTCAACGAGCCCGTCTATACCCCGTCGGCCGCGCCCGCCGTGTCCGCCAACGCCGGTTCGTGGGGTGCGGGCCAGAACGCCCTCATCTCCGACGGCGTGGTCATGAACCAGCCCGGCGTGTCCTATCCGGGCTTCGGGGCCAACAACAAGGCCGCCGTCATCAACGGATGGCTCGGCCAGTCCAAGGACGACCCCAAGGCTGGCGTCATCTCCATTCCCGGACCCTCGCTGACCACCGACACCGTCACGTTCACGGCGTGGGTCAAGCGCAACGGCCCGTCGGATGACATCCAAGGCTGGCTGGCCGGCGGCTGGGCGCCCTTCCTCTTCCAGCGCAACGGTGACGGCTCCGCCACCGGCTTCGGCTTCGGCGACGGCAACGACGTGCGCTACCACTGGAACGACACCGGCTACGGCTTCATCCCCTCGCCGCGCATGGTCGTCCCGGATGGCGTCTGGAGCTTCGTAGCGGCCTCGTTCAGCCCCACGCAAACCATCCTGTGCCTCAACGGCGTGCTCGCCACCAACGTGGCGAACATCACCCCTCACGACTTCAGCATCGACGCCATCTTCCTGGGCATGGATCCCACCGCGACGCAGAACCGCCGGTTGGATGGCGCCATCGACGAGGTCGCCATCTTCGACAAGGCCCTCACCGGTGCGCAGTTGCAAAGCTTGTATGCGGCCGGGCAAATGCCCCCCGTCATCACTTCCGCCCCCGTCGGCCCGTCCGGCACCCTGTACGAGGGCATGAACGCCACCCTCTCCGTCGCCGCCATCGGTGGCACGCCCCTCTCCTACCAGTGGAAGCGCGGAGCCACCGCGTTGTCCGGCCAAACGTCGCCCACCCTCTCCCTTCCGAACCTCAAGGCCTCGGACTCCGGCGACTACACCGTGGTCATCACCAACCCCTACGGCAACGTCACCAGCAAGGCGGTCTCGCTCACCGTCCTCGCCGGGCCGCCCATCCTCTCCAAGTCGCCCGTCGCCGTCTCCGTGTTCCCCGGTGGCACGGCCAAGTTCAGCGCCGACGCCGTCGGCAGCACGCCCATCACCTTCCAATGGACGAAGGACGGCACGCCCATCGCGGGCGCCACGGGCAAGGATCTCACGCTCACCCTCGTGAACGCCGCCTCGGCAGGCAGCTATGCCGTCGTGGCCACCAACCCCAACGGCAGCGTCACCTCCGCCACCGCCGCGCTCACCGTCCTCCCGGTCTCGCCCAACGCCGCCGCCGCCATCCTCTCCAGTGGCCCCATCGCCTACTGGCGCCTCAATGAGGCCAGCGGCAATGTTGTGTACGATTCCATCGGCGGCTTCAACGGCACGTTCAACCCCGTGACCACCAAGGCCGGCCAAGCCGGCCCCCGCCCGTCCGGCCAGTCCGGATTCGAGGCCAGCAACAACGCCCTCCTGTTCGATGGCAACACCAGCGACGTCACCTGCGCGCCGCTCAACACCACCTTCACGAGCGCCACCATCATCGCCTTCATCCAGCCCAAGGGCCTCCCCCCCACCGACTTCAGCGGCATCGTCTATGTCCGCGGCGGCGGAGCCCCGGCCTCCGGCCTCAACATGCGTCCCACCTCCGGCACCCTCGGGTACAACTGGAATGACAACGCCACCATGTACAACTGGGACTCCGCCCTCACCCCCGTCACCGACGCGTGGAACATGGTCGCCCTCGTGGTGGAGCCTGAGCAGGCCACCATGTACCTCGACTCCGGCTCCGGCCTGCAGTCCGCCTCCAATCCCACCGCCCACGGCCTCCAATCCTTCATCGCACCCACCCACTTCGGCACCGACCCCAGCGGCAACCGCATCTTCGGCGGCTTGATCGACGAGGTTGCGGTCTTCGACCACGCCCTCACCGGCGCCGAGATCCAGGCCATCCGCGACGCGGCGTTCCAGAACAAGTTCACCGCCGTCCCGCCCTCCATCGTGACGTCTCCGTTGTCCGTCACGGCGTTCGTGGGCGACAAGGCGACGTTGAAGGCCAGCGCGGCTGGCACGCCTCCCTTGGACTTCCAATGGACCAAGGACGGCGTCGCCATCCCGGGAGCCACTGGCCCCACCCTGAGCTTCGCCAGCCTCGCGGCCTCGGACTCGGGCTCGTACCGGTTCGTGGTCAATGGCGGCGGCAAGGTCGTCACCAGCGCCCCGGCCACCGTCAACGCGCTGCCCATCCCGGCCGCCGTCAACCTTCCGCAGGACCTCGTCCTTCACCTCCGCTTCGACGGCGACTACAAGGACGCCTCCTCGCGCGCCAACAACGGCGTCGCCGTGGGCAACCCCACCTTCGTGCCCGGCAAGATCGGCTCCAGCGCCGTCAGCCTGAAGACCGTCGCCGGATCCATCTTCAACTGGGTCAACGTCGGGACCGCCGCCGACTTCTCCTTCACCGAGGCCGACAGCTTCTCGGTCTCGTTCTGGGCCCAGTACACGGACTGGAAGAACGATCTTCCGCTGATCGGCAACGCGCCCGGCTCCACCTACCAGCAGGGCTGGTGCTTCGCGGACTCGGGCGGGAAGATCGAGCTGTCCCTCGTCAGCACGGCCAACAGCGGCACCTACGTCTCCGACCCCGTGCCGAACAGTCCCCTCATCAATGACGGTGCCTGGCATAACATCGTCGCCGTCGTGGACCGCGCCGCCGCCGTCGCCTCCGTGTACGTGGATGGCAAGTTCCTCCACCAGTACTCCATCGCCGGCCTTGCCACCCTCGACTACGGCAACGGCCTCGCCATCGGCCAAAACCCCACCGGTGACTACGGCGTCAATGGCTCTGGAGCCATCGACGACGTCGGCATCTGGCGCCGCGCCCTCACCCCCATCGAGGCCCGCTCGATCTACTTCGCGGGCCAGGTCGGCAACAGCTTCGACAGCGTCGCTGCCCCCACCGTCATCACCGGCACGCCGCCCGCCGGGTTCGCGGGAGCCACCCTCACGAACGTGGTCGATGACCCCGTTTCCAAGACGATCACCGCCGACGTGCCCTCGGGCGCGACCGAGGCCTACCTCACCATCTCGCCCGCCCGCGCCATCAAGAGCGTCGAGGCCATCAACGGCAAGCTGGTCATCAAGTACTAGGCCAACGCGTCCCCACACGGGGACACGCGTTGAACGCAACGGGGCGGCCCCAACCAGGGCCGCCCCTTTTTCGTTCCCATGCCCACCCCGCAAGACGCCCCGGTCAGGGAACCCGGCCCACGGAATCGGACCGACCAGGGCTTGCGCCTCGTCCTGAGCGGGCAAGGAGCGGATGGCGGTGCGGTACGTCTCGTGCGCGGCGAGGACTGCGAGGTACATGGCTGGCTTATCTTCGTGTTGGGTTGTCATGGCCCCGCCGCATCGAAGGGGAAAGCGCGCGCACGAGGCGTTCCCACGACCGTACGATGCGTCGCAACGACCGCACGATGCGTCGCAACGACCGCACGTTGCGTCGCAACGACCGCACGATGCGTCGCAACGACCGCACGTTGCGTCGCAACGACCGCACGATGCGTCGCAACGACCGCACGTTGCGTCGCAGCGACCGCATGATGCGTCGCAGCGACCGCACGATGCGCCGCAACGACCGCACGATGCGCCG
>JBJSZF010000642.1:0-8010 GCA_046090125.1 Verrucomicrobiota bacterium | reverse complement strand
ACTGCCCAACTGCCGTTTCTAGGTTCAGTTGGGAGACCCGAGACCGCCAGAACACGGGAGCGAAACGAAAAGGGGCGGCCCCATGGCTGGGACCGCCCCGATGCATGCGACGCATGTCCCCGGTGGGGGACAGGGTTGCCTAGTACTTGATGACCAGCTTGCCGCCCACGATCTCGACGCTCTTGATCACGCGAGAAGGCGAGATGGTGAGGTAACCTTGGCTGGAGCCCGCCGGCACGTCGGCCGTGATGGTCTTGGTGGACGGATCATCGACGACATTGGTGAGGATCGAGCCCTCCAAGCCGGCAGGCGGCGTGCCCGAGATCACCGTGGTGGCCGCCGGCGTGAGAAGGATGAAGTCGAAGTCACCATTGGAGGTGGTGTACCGCAACGTCTGGGTCCCGCTCAGCTCAACCGTCGCCACGGCACCCGTCGAGTCCGTGAGGGGGATGATGCGATTGACGCCCCAGCCGCCCGTGCCGCCGCCGCTGAACGTGCCGAGCTGAACGAGGGTCTGGTTGGCCGTGGTGGAGCCAGCGGTCACCCACTGGAGGCTGCCACCGATGGTGGTGGCGGCAGGGCCGTCGCCGTGAGAGAGGCCGACGTGGACGTTGTACTTACCCGAAGGGAAGGTGCGGGTGTAGTTGAACCACTGGCCGCCGCCGACCCAGCCGATCTTGTAGTTGACCTGGAGGTCGGTGAAGCCGCGGCCGCGGCCCTCGGCGTAGTTCACGTCCATGGGGACGTTGTTGGCCTCGCCAATGCGGTACAGCGGCGAGGAACCCTCGCCGGCGTCGCGTTGGTAATCGACGCCGACGACGGCGGCCTTGCCGGCATACGCGCCACCGCGGTAGGTGGACATGTCGGAGGCGGCCGCCTCGGTCTTGCCGTTGTCGAAGTTGAAGTCCTCAGCCTCGATGAAGAAGGCGACCTTGGAGATGTCGCCGGCGGTGAAGCTGCGGCGGACCGTGCGGTCGCCGAAGGTCAGCTCGACGGTGTTGGCGCTGCCAGCGACCAAGGCCGGGGTGAAGGAGACGGTGGTCTCCTTGCCGATCTTGCTGACGGTGGCAGGCACGACGACGTCGTTGAGCTTGAGGGTGACGCTGGACGGATCGACGGAGCCAGCGCCATCGGCGATGACGGCCTTGATCGGGTCCGTGAGCGAGACGCGATTGGCACCCGCGCCCGGCGCGAAGTACTTCACGTGGGCCGGGCCGTTGCCCAGCGGGTACTGGTAGGCCTTGAGGCCGCCGTTCGCCGTGTCGTTGACCAACGCGTAGGAGCCGTCGGCCTTGCGGGTGTACCACTCGAGATTCGCGCCGCCGCCGCCCTCGAACCAGATGTTGCGCACCGGGTAGAGGCCGGGCTGGGTGATGAGCACGCTGTAGAACGTGTCGGAGGCGCCGCGGCCGCCGTCGAACTGGCCGGCCAGGATGCGGGCTTGGTCAGCCGGATGCCCGAACCACGTCGCGAAGCCGTCGTCCGAGTTGAAGCTGAACGTGTAGAGGCCCGCCGTGGGGAACTCGACGACCGTCAGGATCTCCGCCGAGATGTTGTCGGTGGACTGGTTGCCGTTGGGCAGCGTGCCCGGGATGCCCGGGATCAGCTCCTCAGGGAAGCCGTTGTTGCCATTGAACCGGCCCTGGTTGCCCTGAGTCTGGTCGAAGTTGATCACGCCGGTGATCGTGAAGTAGCCGTTGGCGCCCACGCCGGTGAGGTCGGCGTAGTTGACGAGGCCGAGAAGCCCGGTCGTGTGCAGGTCCGACGTGCGCACGCGGTTGTCCAAGCCCACCTCGGTCTGGAGCGTCTTGAAGAGGAAGCCGACGTTGCTCTTGTTCACGACAGAGTCCGCCAAGCGCATGGAGGCGGGGATCGTGGCATAGGACGCGATGGTGTAGCTCAGGGCGCCGGAGTAGCTGCCGCCGGTGCTGTCGCTGAAGGCAACATTCGCGGTGATCGTGGCGCCCGAGGCGAACGGGGCGGAGGGCTTGTACGACAGGGTCGTGATGTTGCCGCTCTTGGAGATCGTCGGGGAGACGTCGGCTCCGTTGACGGTGAGCTTGATGGAGCTCTGGGTCACGGTGCCGCTGGATCCGTCGGCGATGTCGATGACGAGCGGTTGGTCGGCCGGGGCCGAGCCGCCGCTGTTGCGGGTGGGGCTGGTGAACACCACGCCGGCCGGCACCGCCGAGGAGGCGGCGCGGAAGGCCTTGATGGAGTTGGCCGAGCCGTCGTTGATGAGGGCACGAGGCTTGCCTTCGCGTTGGACGACCCACTCGAGGTTCGCGCCACCGCCGCCCTCGAACCACACCGAGCGAACCGGGTAGAAGCCGGCCGTCGGGACGAGGAGCGTGACCGCCGTGTCGGAGGCGCCGCGGCCGCCGTCAAACTGCGAGAGGATCACGTTGTTGAGCTGCTCGCGGCGGTTCCTCGAAACGGACGTGCGGAAGCCGTCGTCCGAGTTGAAGATCAGCGTGTACACGCCGGGTTGGTCGAACTGGAGATAGGTGAGGATCTCCATCGCGATGTTGTCGGAGTTCGACGCGGCGTCGATGCCCGGGATGGGCTTGTCCTCGAAGCCATTGCCGGAGTTGAAGTTGCCGGCGTTGCTCGGGGAGTCCTGGTTGTAGTTGATCGGGCCCTCCTCGATGTTCTCGACCGGCGAGGCGAGGTTCGGGCCGCGGTCGCCGCGGAGCTGGGACTCGGCGCGGGCGACGGTGTTCTCCAGGCCCACGTCACGCTGATGGGTGATCAGGGTGAAGCCGGGCAGGGAGGTGTTCACGCCCGTGACGGCAAGGCCGGCGTCCAACGTGGTGTACGTGCCGACCACGAAGGTGCGCGCGGCCGAAACCGAGACGCCCTTGGTGTCCTTGACCGCCACCTCGATGGAGTTGGTGGAACCCGAGGGGAACGGCGTGGCGACGTTGCTGTATCGGATGGTGGTGGTGTTGCCCGACTTGGAGGTCGAGACATTGCCGCTGCTGACGGACGCGCCGTTCAGCTTGAGCGCCACCGAGGCGGGGTCCAGCACCGAGGCGCCGGAATCCTCGACCGTGACGGAGAAGCCGATCGGGCTAGGGGCCGCCGCGCCGATGACGACCTTGTCGGACGGGATCGTCGTCAGGACGATGTTGTCGATGTGGTGGGCCTCCCACGCGCCACCGGTACGGCCGGCGAACACGAGGCGGCCGGAAGACGGGCCGTAGTTCACGGGCAGGCCACCTGCCGGGGTCAGCTCCACGCCCTTCCAGGCGATCTTGACCTTGGCGTCCTCGGTGAGCTCGGCGACGAACTTCTCCCACTTCAGGTTCTTGAGCCACTTCGCCCAGTTCACCGGGTCATCGGCAAAGGGGGGCTGGGCTATGCCCACGTCGGCGGCGTCCACGACGCCGTCGCCGTTGAGGTCTTCGTCGGTCGTCAACGCACCCGTCTGCATGGACTTGGTGTAGTTGGCGGAACCGGCCGCGAGGTTGCGGTAGGGGGCCGCGTCGTAGGTACCGCCGGGCCATTGGTTGCCAGGTTGGAGGGGCACCGGGAACTGCGTGATCAGCGCGCCGTCCACGCGGACGGAGATGCCGACGACGTCGGTGATGCCGCCGGGATGGTCGCCGGACTGCCAGGTGTCGAACCCGATGCCGAGGCCGGTGCGGGAGCCTTCCTCAGGGAGGGAGCCCTCGCCGCCGGCGCCGGAGAAGTTCTGGTAGGTGGGATCGACGCCGTTGTCGGCGTTCGTCAGCAACTCGTCGCTGGCGCGGACGTAGTTGACGGAGAAGCCGTCAGCAGGGTTGGAGGTGCCGCCGCCGATGCGGAGGTCGCACTCGAACTTGAAGGCCTTGACCACGAGGCCGGCCTCGAGGTCCTTGAACACGAGGCACCATTGCTGGCCGCCGCGCGCGTCGTTGCCGGAGAGGTAGCCGTCGTTGGACGCCCCGGAGGCGCCGCCGCTGGCGCGCCACTCGGAGGCGCCGTTGCCGAGCTCACGGAACAGGCCGGAGGCTGCGGGATCGGTGTTGAAGTTGATGGTGGTAACGCCCGCCTGGACCGCAGCCGAACCAGCACCCGCGAGGGTGAGGGCCAGCATGCGCCACCACTGACGTGATGTTTGCTTACGCATAGGTACTCTTCCCCGGCTGCGGAAGCTGCGCTCGGCACGCCACGAACACACTCGTGCCCGCATGCGGGACAGGGACCCGCAATAACGTGCAAGCGCCGCTTCAACAGCCAGCTTATGGAGTGGTTGGACGCTGCCGATGATGCTTGGAAGGGTCAATCACAATTCCCAGCCACGGCACCAACCTCCCAACGGCGTCGCATGGCGGCCCAGAAAGCGTACCGATCGCTCGATCTTCGGGGCTATCTCGCCGCAAAAAGGCCGGGCTGAAACCAGCCCGGCCTTTGCCATGTGTCACCCGCCCGGCGCAGGGCCGCCGGCAGGCTGTTTGCGAGCTATCGCACGACGGTCCGGTAGAACTTCACGCCGGCTGATGCCGATTCCGTGACCGTCCCGTTGCCCACTGCATCCGTCCATGGCCCGTTGGGAGCCGGGGCCGTCTGGAGGACGCCACGATCCCAGCTCACCGTCACGTTGCCGCCGGACATGCTCACGGACAGCGTCCCGGGCTGCACGGGCGGCGGAGCAAGCGTCACCGTGGTCAGGCCCTTGGAAGCCAAGCCCGCCGCGTAGATCAGGCCCACTTCCTCCGCCGACAAACCACGCGTCCAAAGGCCCACGTCATCGACCGAGCCCGTCAGGAAGTTCGGGTTGGTCGCATCGGGCCCGAGCGCGCCGGTCTCGTCGCGGTTCAACTGTGCTCCGAACGAGACATGAGGGATCTCCGGCGTGTTGAAGGCACCGAGGTAATCCGTCGCCGCCACCTGGGCCCCATCGACGTACAGGCGCAACTGGGCGCCGTCGGCGCTGAACGCAACGTGATGCCAGGCTCCAAGGAACGTGGCGGGCGCGCTGGCGCGGAGGAGGTTGGGGCCGACGCCGACGACCACCTGGAGGCGGGCCTCGCCGGTGGTGGCGTCCACGACGATCCCGAACTCGAACTGGCCGGCCGGGGTGCCGGGGCCGACGCCCGCGCCGACGCCGAGGGCTCCCTGGGCGTTCCGGAAGAACGGCATGGTGCTGAAGGTGGCCTCAGGGATGTTCACCCAGGCCGAGCCCGCGATCTGACGCTTCGCAGGGGCGAAGGAATCCACGAGCAGGTAGGTGGCTCCGTCGAAGCCAAAGGCGTTGCCAATCTTGCCCTGGGACCAGAAGGCGGAGCCGTTGACGGCGGCGGGCTTGCCACCGGACGCGGAGTTGGCGGCGGTGGTGCCGCTGGCCTCGTCGAACTTCCAATACGCCACCAACTGGTCGTTGATGTTGTACTTGGAAAGACGGGCCGAGGCGTTGGCCGAGACGACGCTGCCACCGGCGTTGAACACCGCCACGCTGTACACCGCCTCGTCGGCCTCGCTGAACGCGTTGATCGTCAGGCGGGCCGTCCTCGCGCCGACGATGTTGCCGCCGTCGGGCAGGTTGCGGCCGTTCTTGCGCCATTGGTAGGTGAGGCCGGTGCCCGTGGCGGTCACGGACAACTGGGCGACGCCGGACGCCGGGGCGACCGTGGGCTGGGGCTGGGTGGCGATCACCGGCGGCTGTGGCGCCGGCGTGGCGTTGAGGATGAGCTGGATCGCGTTCACGGGCGCGCCGCGGTCAAAGCCCGGCGTCACCGTCACCCAGTTCAGGTTGATCGACCCGTCCGCGCCGGCCTCGACGTTGTCGAAGCGGACGAAGCTCGCCAGGCTGCGCCGGGCGGGATCCTTGGAGATGCCGCGATAGAAGCCCGGGGCGGCGTTGTACTCGTCGGCGTTGATGACGCGCGTGTAGTAGGTCTCGGTGTTCTTGCCGGTGATCGTGTAGTCGGCGTCCTGGAACTGGAGCGGGATGCCCACGGTGTACACGATCACGGAATGACGGCCGGCCGGGACGTTGCCAAACGTGAGGCCCGCCGCGGAGGAGTTCGGCTGCTGGTGGACCAGGCCGTTCAGGATGCGCGCCGTCGGAGAGGCGTCGCCCGTGCCCGCGCCCCACGTGCCGGAGGTCTGGAAGTCAAAGGTGATGGTGCTCGGGGTGCCGTCGCTGGTCAGAAGGTCCACGGCCGGGTCCACGCCGGCGTCCGGCAACGTGCCGGCCGACGTGTTCGCCGCGTCGTTCCAGTAGGCCTGGGGGAAGATGCCCGTGACGGCGTTGGTGCCCACGAGCGTGGGCGCGCCATTCGCGCCGCCGCCCCGGAAGCTGATGCCGATGCTCTGGGTGGCGGAGGGGGTGAAGAGGATCGCCTGCGCCGGGGAGCTGAACTCGCAACCCTTGATTTGGACCGTGTACACGTCGGACGCGTTGGCGGCCGTCACCGGCCCCGTCGTGAAGGAGGCGGCGGTGGCACCGGCGATGGGTTGGCCATTGCGATACCACTGGAGGGGCCATGGGCCATTGACGACGGCCACGAAGGTGGCGGGGGATCCGTTCAACACGAGGGTGTTCTCCGGCTGCGTGATGAAGCGCGCCTTGGCGCAATCCACGCCCTGGCTGACCGCCAGCAGCTCCACCTCGGCCATCTGGAAGCAGCACCCATTGATCGTCTGGGTCTCGAGCACGGTGAAGCGGTAGTGCTTGTACGCCTTCACGTTGGGGAAGAAGAACTCCTTCGTCTGGAAACGCGCCGTGAACGCCGGGATGTTGTCCAGTCGCACCACCTGCTCCCACGTCCCCACGGAATAATCCGCGACGGCGTCGTTGGACCCCTCCAACACGACGATCTTCGGGTCGCGCTCGGGGGCGTCGTTCGCCGATTGCATGGTCATGCCCGTGACGGTCGTTGCGCCGATGCTGGGCGTGACGATGAAACCCGACGGCTTGCCGCCCGTGCGGGTGTCGAAGTTCAGGTACTTCGTGGGCTTGCCGTCGATGATGTTGGCGACGCCCTCGGAGCCCGGGCTGTTGGACGACGAGGCGATGATGGGGTCGCCGGGCTGGGTCACGTCCTGCGGCGCGCCCGTCCCCAGCAACTCGACCTCGGCGGCCTGGAAGCAGCAGCCGTTGACCGTCTGCGTCTCCAGGACCGTGAAGCGGTAGTGGCGATAGGGGCGGTAGTTGTCGAACAGGAAGGTCTGGGTCTGGAACCGCGCCGTGTACGCCGGGATGCCGTCCAGGCGCGTCACCTGTTCCCAGTTCCCCGCCGCCCAACCCGTGACCGTGTCATCATTCGAGCCCTCGATGGTGACCACCTTCGCGTCGCGCTCGGGCGCGTCGTTGGCCGACTGGATGGTGACGCCGGTGATGACGGTGCGGCCCAGGCTGGGGCTCACGATGAAGCCCGAGGGCTTGCCACCCGTGCGGGTGTCAAAGTTCAGGTACTTCGTGGGCTTTCCATCGATGATGTTGGCGACCCCCTCGGAGCCGGGGCTGTTGGAAGAGGATGCAATGATGGGATCGCCGGGTTGGGTCACATCCTGCGGAAGCAAGGTCCCAAGAAGGCCCACCTCGGCGATTTGGAAGCAGCAGCCGTTGATCGTCTGCGTCTCCAGCACCGTGAACCGGTAGTGCTTGTACGCCTTGAGGTTCTCAAAGCTCAATGTCTGTGTCTGGAACCGGGCGGAGAACGCCGGGACGTTGTCGATGCGCGTGATCTGCTCCCAATTGCCCTGCGCCCAGCCCGTCACGGACGCGTCATTGGAGCCCTCGATCGTGATGACCTTCGGGTCGCGCTCCGGAGCGTCGTTGGCGGACTGCAGGCTGATGCCCGTCACCCGGGTGACGCCAACAGACGGCGTGACGATGAAGCCCGAGGGCTTGCCGCCGGTCCGGGTGTCGAAGTTGAGGTACTTGGTGGGCTTGCCGTCGATGATGTTGGCCACGCCCTCGGAGCCGGGGCTGTTGGAGGAGGAGGCGATGATCGGGTCGCCCGGCTGGGTGACATCCTGCGGGGCGCCGGTCCCGAGCAGCTCCACCTCGGCCGCCTG
>JBJSZF010000641.1:0-3059 GCA_046090125.1 Verrucomicrobiota bacterium | reverse complement strand
GACGACGCCACCTTCAAGAACCTCCTCGACCGCACCATCGACTCGCTTGAGCGCCTCGCCGACCGCAATGGCGTCAAGCTCCCCAAGCCGGCCGAAGGGAAGTTTGCCTTCACCTTCGAGGGCCAAAAGAAGCAGCTTGAGTTCACGCCCAAGTCCTTGCCGCTCCTCACCGTTCAACTCATCGACATCCAGGACATTTGCAACGTCCTCTTCCAGTCCAAGATCCATGCGCTCGAGGGCATCCGGCGCGTCTCCGTTGGCACCAACGACGTCAACCCGCCCTCCAACTACCTCACCAAGAAGCAGTCCACCAACACCATCACCGGGGCGTCCATCCAGCCCTACGAGGTCATCTTCCACTGCTTCAGCGCCGAGCTAGCCTCCGTCCTCGCAGGCATGGTCAACGCCGACCCCGTCCTCGTCGTGAAGTCCATCAATGTGGAACGTGGCTCGACGGATGGATCCTCTTCTGCAAGCGCCGCGCCCGCCATGGGCATGAATCCGTCGCTTGCGTCCCGCTATGGAATGCCTCCCGGCATGGCCGCCCGCTATGGCATGGGTGCCGCCGCCGCCGCCACGGGACCCAAGCCCGGCGAGGCTCCGTTGGACGACAAGCCCATCCGGGTGACCCTCAACGTTGACGTGGTCAAGCTGCCGCCAGAGGTCGTTGCCAAGCCAGGCACGGCAAAGCCCCCCAAGAAGGGCTGATTCATTGTTGAGCGAATCGAACATCCAACGACCTCGCGTCCAGACCCCATCCGAACCCGACCATGGATTTCATCAAAAAACACTACGAGAAGGTCATCCTCAGCGTCGTGTTGTTGGCCGTCGCCGTCGTCGTGTTCCTCCTCACCGTGGAGGTGGGTGCCGTCAAGGACGAGCTCGCCGAGCAGTTGATCCAAAAGACGGTCAAGAAGGGGGCCTCCATCCCGCCGCTGGATCTTTCCACCCAAAAGATGGTCGTCGCCCGTTCCTCGCAACCGCTGAGGGTTGTCCTCGACGGCCCGCACAACACGTTCAACCCGGGAACCTGGGAAAAGGCCGGTGACGTCGTGCGCCGCAAGCAGGGCAAGGCGGGCCTCGCGGGCCTTGCCATCTCCCGAATCATTCCCCTCAACCTCGTCATCACGTATCGCGGGCCCGTCGGCGTCGCCGACAATCCCCGGTACCAGTTCTCCGTGGCCCGTGAGTTCGAGAAGGCCCCCACCAAGCGGCAGCCCGTCATCACCTCCCTCACGGCGGGCAGCAAGGACAGCGTCCTCAGCTTGGTGGAGGTTCGCGGCCCCAAGGAAGATCCCACCGAGCTTGTCTGTGAGCTCGTCGAGACCCGTGAACGCTTCATCCTGTCGCGCACGAAGGATTTCCGGAAGCCGGGTGGATACGCCGCAGACCTAAAGGGCGACGGCCGAGACTACCTCGCGCGTCGCGTCGATGACGTCCTCCAGCTCGGCGGCATCACCTACAAGATTGTTGCCATCGCAAAAGATGAACTTGTAGTCTCGGCCCCCAATCAAGTGCGCACCCGCTTCCCCGTCCTTGCGTCGCAATAGCGTCTTTCCAGCTTGTTACCGAATCGAGCCGTTTCCCCTCCAAGTCTTTCAGTCTCAAAAGTGAACATCCCCATGACCAACGCGTCCCGTCTCCTTAGCGTCGTCCTTGTGTGCGCCTCCGCCAACGGGTTGTTGAGCCAGTCCCCGACCCAAGTGGCCGAGGAGGTCGCCATCAAGCGCCAGGAAAAGACCATCCTCCTTCGCAAGAGCCTTGAGACCGCCCAGCGACTCGAGAAGGAAAAGGACCTGCCCGGTGCCGCCCGCGTCTATGAGCAGGCCTGGACCTTGGTCGAGGAACTCGGCACCTCCGCCGAGGCCGAGCGCAAGCAGGCCACCGCTGGCTTCAGCGCCCTCTACCTCCGGCTCGCCAACGACTCCCTCAAGGCCGGCGAATACAAGGAGGCCGATGGCCGCCTCAAGCGCGTCCTCGCCGTCGATCCCAACAACTCCCTCGCCAAGCAGCTCAAGCGCGACAACGACAAGCGGCTCGAGGAGCTGAAGGGCCGTTCACCCTCCGACACGGCTCTCGCGGCCATTCCCGACCGCCAAAAGGAGCTCCACGACGCCAGCGTCCACGAGCACAATGGCCAGCTTTACTTCGAGCTTGGCCAATTTGACAAGGCCAACGACGAGCTCCACGCCGCGCTCAAGCTGAACCCAGAAAGCCGAGCTGCCCATCACTATCTCGCCCTCATCGACGAGCGGAAGTACGCCCAGGGCGCGCGACGTCGCGAGTTGACCGCCAAGGACCGCATCGTCGATGTCGAGTACGGCTGGGATACCCCCGTCTCCAAGCTCCCCGAGGCCAATCCCTTCGCCCGCACCAACACGATCTACACGGGCCGCGGCCGCCAGATGATCGCCCACAAGCTGGACCGAATCCGGCTCAATGAGCTGAAGATCGAGGGCCTTCCCTTGGGCGAGGTCGTCAAGAACCTCGAGGAGCAGGCCCGCCTTCGTGACCCGGAACGTAAGGGCCTCAACTTTATCATCTCGTCCTCCGTGGACACTCCCCAGCAGCAGCAGCAGCTCCCGCAGGTGGATGCCCAGGGCAATCCCGTTCCCGCACCTCAGGAGGAGCCACTGGATGTTTCCCAAATCAACATTCGCCTGCTTCCCGGCCTCCGTGACGTGCGCTTGGCAGATGCGCTCGATGCGATCACCAAGGTCGCGGACAAACCCATCAAGTATTCCATCGAGGACTACGCCATCGTCTTTACCCAGCGTCGGCCCCAGGCCGACCTCCTGTTCTCGCGGCGGTTCCGCGTTAACCCCAATACCTTCTACCAAGGCCTAGAGTCCGTCATCGGCCTTCCCTTGCCGATCGACGGCGGATCCGGGGGTGGCGGTGGTGGCGCCGGTGGCGGTGGTGGCGGCGGCATGGGTGGTGGCATGGGTGGTGGCATGGGCGGCGGCATGGCCGGCGGCGTGTTCACCATTCCTTACGTCGACGTCACCATGGGCGGCGGCATGGGCGGCGGCATGGGCGGCGGCATGGGCGGCGGCATG
>JBJSZF010000640.1:0-1345 GCA_046090125.1 Verrucomicrobiota bacterium | reverse complement strand
CCAACGCCATCACGACCGTCAACAGCGCCATGACCAGGAGCAGCTCGATCAACGTGAACGCCCTCGGCCGTTCAACCTGGTTGCTGGAGCGCGCACGCATCACGTTCGCAACAAAGCCCCGCTGCGCTGACAAGCCCATGACATCCCACGGCGGGTGACCCGGGCCTACTTCTTGTCCCGCTTCCAGTTCGTCACGTCGTCCTCGGACCCGGCGCGGCCATCGGGGCCGATGGAGTACAGGTCATACGACGACGGGTTGTTCTTCCCCGGGCACTCGTACACGTACTCCTGGTCCCACGGATCCTTGGGGATGTCGTTCTTCATGTAGGGCCCCTTCCACTTCGACGTGTCGCGCGGGGCGCTGACCAGCTCGGTGAGGCCGTTGCGGCCCTTGGGATAGTAGCCCATGTCCACCTCGAAGGCGTCCAACGCGGTGCCAAACGTCGCAATCTGCGACGCGGCGGCCGTGGTACGCGCCTGCTCGGTGCGGCCGGAGAACTTCGGCACGACGATGGCCGCCAAGATGCCAAGGATGACGAGCACCAGGAGCAGCTCGATGAGGGTAAAGCCCGCGTGGCGCGCGGCGCCATGGCGGGGACGGGACGACAGGTTCATGACGTTCATGCGGTTGAGGATTGCCTACTTGATGTGGTCTTGAAGGGAAAAGATCGGGATCACCATGCCGATGAAGATGAAGCCGATGAAGCCGGCGATCAGGAACAGCATCAGCGGCTCTGCCAACGCCACCGCCGTGCGCAACTGACGGTCGAGATCCCCTTCCGTCACGTTTGCGATGCGCACCAGCTCGGAGTCGAGCCGCCCCGATTCCTCGGCAACCGAGATCATCTCCAGCGTGGAGCCCGAGAACAGGTCCCGGCAGTCGCCCAGGCTCGGCCCGAGCTGCTTGCCCTCCTTGACCCGCTCGATGGAGTTCGCGACGGCATCGACGAGGATCTGGTTGCCAATCGAGCGCCGCGCCACGTTCAACGCGTTGACCAACGGCACGCCCGCACCCATCAACGTCCCCAGCATCCGGCAGAACCGCGACATCGAGAACTGCGCCACCAACGGCCCCACCACCGGAGCCCGCAGGATGAAGCCCTCCCACACCCGCCGCCCCGCCTCGCTCACCAGCCACGTCCGCAGCGAGTAGCCCCCCACGCCCAGTGCCACCAGCAGCAGGATGCCCCACGACCGCAACACCTCGCTCGTCCCCACGATGATCTGCGTGATCAACGGCAGCTCCGCGCCGAACCCTGCGAAAATCCCCTTGAATCGCGGGATGAAAAACACCCGCAGGAACACCATCACCCCCATCTCCCTTACCACCCCCCCCCCCTCCCCC
>JBJSZF010000639.1:0-2947 GCA_046090125.1 Verrucomicrobiota bacterium | reverse complement strand
CGCGGTCAGCGAGCCCCCGCCTGCCATCGTTCGCGGTGCGTTGCCCAAGGGCCCATCAGGCCTCGTGCGAAGTCCCTTTCCCCGCGTGGCAATCCTACTCGATGGCCACTTCGATGCCGGAAAATCCCAGGGAACGCCCGTTCATGATGACACGGCTGCTGCGTGGGGCTGACGGCTTGCAAGGGTTCATGGGCCGGGCCAAACAAGCGCCATGAACTTTCCCCCACGTCCTCGGCGCACGCCGGCCCCGAAGGGCTTCACGCTGATTGAGCTCCTGGTCGTCATTGCGATCATTGCCATCCTGGCCGGCATGTTGCTGCCCGCGCTGGGCAAGGCGAAGGCGAAGGCCCAAGGCATCTCGTGCATGAACAACGGCCGCCAGATGATGCTCGCGTGGCGGCTCTACGTGGACGATTTCCGCGACAACGTCCCGCAGTCCTACGGGCCGCAGGCGTGGGTCCAGGGCAACCTCGACTTCAACGTGGGCAACCGCAGCAACTGGGACGTCAACCGCGACCTCACCAACTCCCTCCTCTGGAAGTATTGCGGGAGGAACGCGTCCGTCTGGAAGTGCCCCGCCGACGCCAGCTCCGTGCGCGTCACCGGCGTCAACATGCCCCGGGTCCGCTCCATCGCGATGAACGCGTGGTTCAACTCGACGGACGTGGAGGGCTTCGGGCCCGGTTGCCGCATCTACAAGACGATGTCCGACGTCGTGGATCCCAGCCCGTCGCAGACGTGGCTGATCCTCGACGAGCGCGCGGACAGCATCAACGACGGCGAGTTTGTCGTGGGCATGACGGGCTACCCGGACAAGGGCGCGTCCTGGATGATCGTGGATTATCCGGCCAGCTACCATGGCGGCGCCGGGGGCTTCTCGTTCGTGGACGGGCATTCGGAGATCCACAAGTGGGTGGACGCGCGGACCAAGCCGGTGCTGCGCAAGGGGGTCGAGATACCGCTCAACGTGCCGTCGCCGAACAACCAGGACGTGCTGTGGATGATGGAGCGCTCGACTCGCAGGCGTTAGCGGCCCGGTTGCGGCGCCCGGGGCCGCAATGAAAAGGGCCACCCACCTGCGCGGGTGGCCCTGTCCGTACGCCCGAAGCGGGGCGTTCGCGTGCTTACTTCTTCTTGGCCTTGCCGGCGGGCTTCGCGGCGGAGGCGGCCTTGCGCCTCTCCTCGATGGCGGCCTGCGCGGCGGCAAGGCGCGCCACGGGCACGCGGTACGGCGAGCAGCTCACGTAGCTGAGGCCGAGGCGATGGCAGAACTTCACGGAGTCCGGGTCGCCGCCGTGCTCGCCGCAGATGCCCAGCTTGATGTCCGGGCGCGTGGAGCGGCCCTTGGCGATGGCGATCTCCATCAGGCTGCCCACGCCCGTCTGGTCGATGGACGCGAACGGGTTCTTCTTCACGATCTCGGACTCCTGGTACGGCGCGAGGAACGATCCGGAGTCGTCGCGGCTCATGCCCAGCGTGGTCTGGGTGAGGTCGTTGGTGCCGAAGCTGAAGAACTCGGCCGTCTCGGCGATTTCGTCGGCGGTGAGGGCGCCGCGCGGGATCTCGATCATGGTGCCGACGGAGTAGGCGATCTTGACCTTCTTCTCCTTCTGCACCTGGGCGGCGACCTCGTGGACGATGGCGACCTGGAGGTCGAGCTCCTTCTTGAACCCGACGAGCGGGATCATGATCTCGGGCTTGGCCTTGAAGCCCTTCTTGGTGGCGTCGGCGGCGGCCTCGAGGACGGCGCGGGCCTGCATGCGGGTGATCTCGGGGTACTTGCTGCCGAGGCGGCAGCCGCGGAACCCGAGCATGGGGTTGAACTCATGCAGCTCGTGCACGCGGCCCATGATGCGCTCGACGGGGATGCCGAGCTTCCGGGCGAGGTCCATCTGCTGCTCCTTGGAGTGGGGCAGGAACTCGTGGAGGGGCGGATCCAGGAAGCGGATGGTGGCCGGGAATCCCTTGAGGGCCTTGAAGATCCCGAAGAAGTCCTCGCGTTGGTACGGCAGGAGCTTGGCGAGGGCCGCCTCGCGGGCCTCCAGGTTGTCCGCGAGGATCATCTCGCGCATCGCGTCGATGCGGTCGCCCTCGAAGAACATGTGCTCGGTGCGGGTGAGGCCGATGCCGACGGCTCCGAAGGCGATCGCCTGGGCGGTCTGCTCGGGGGTGTCGGCGTTGGTGCGGACGGAGAGGCGCGTGGCCTTCTGGCACCAGGCCATGAGCTGGACGTAGTTCTTGAACTTCTCGGTCTTCTTGGCCGCCGCGTCGTCGTTCAGCAGGCCGGAGATGATCTCGGAGGGGGCCGTCTTGATCTGGCCCGCATAGACCACGCCGGACGTGCCGTCGATGGAGAGGAAGTCGCCCTCCTTGTACGTGTGCCCGTCGATGGAGGCCGTCTTGGTGTCGTAGTCGATCGCGACGCCGGAGGCGCCGCAGACGCAGACCTTGCCCATCTGGCGTGCGACGAGCGCGGCGTGCGAGGAGACGCCGCCGCGGGCGGTCAGGATGCCCTCGGCCGCGATCATGCCGCGCAGGTCCTCCGGGGAGGTCTCGACGCGGACGAGCAGGACCTTCTCGCCCTTCTCGGCGGCGACCACGGCGCGGTCAGCGTTGAAGTAGATGCGGCCGGTGGCGGCTCCGGGGCCGGCCGGGAGGCCGGTGGCGATGACCTTGGCCTTCTTGACCTCGGCGAGGTCGAAGATGGGGGCGAGGAGCTGCTCGAGCTGGTCGGCCGGGTTGCGCAGGATGGCCGTCTCCCAGTCGATGAGCTTCTCCTTGACCATGTCGGCGGCGAACTTCAGGGCGGCGGCGGCGGTGCGCTTGCCGTTGCGCGTCTGCAGCATGAACAGCTTGCCCTCCTGGATGGTGAACTCGACGTCCTGCACGTCCTTGAAGTGTTTCTCCAGGGTGGCGCGGACCTTGAGCAGCTCGGCGTACGACTTCG
>JBJSZF010000638.1:0-1643 GCA_046090125.1 Verrucomicrobiota bacterium | reverse complement strand
GCCCCCTGCCCGGTTGCCCAGCATCTGGCAAAAGTACGACGGCTCCGTCCCCTCCAGGCCCTCGACGTGCTGGAACCCGATGAACCGCAGGCTGGCCTCCTCGCTTCCGCCCACGCGCTCCAGCTCGTTCTCCGCGAACACCACCTCGTGGCTCAGCCCGTACATCTGCATCGAGTTGCCATCCGCGAACCGGTTCCCCACCACCAGCCATTGCCGCAGGCTGTGGTTGATCCCGATCACCGACGTCGCGTCGAGCGGGATGGTCCATGGCCGGTCCACCTCGACGGTTGAGTTTGTGGCGTCCACCACCCATCGCGCCTGTCCCCGGCCGCTGCCCTTCAACACGAAGACCAGGTGCCCGCCGGGCTCCCAGTTCCAACGCTTCGGCGGCTTCCCCAACGTCAGCCGCGTCCCCTCCGCCGTCGCCACCGCCCCGTAGTACACCGGCGACGAACCGTCGGACCCGAAGATCTCGTAGTCCGCCGTCTGCGAGAACGCGACCGTGTTGCCGCGGACGTAGTTCTGGTCGGAGTAGGGATTGGCCTTGGTGCTCCACCCGGCGCGGCTCGTCTCGCCGCCGAGCATCCGGTTGTTCTCCCAGATGCATTGCCGCCCGCGCGCCGCCCACACGAGTCCGCCGCTGCCAATGTGCAGCGTGTTGTTCCGCACCACGCTGCCGTCCGAGAAGAAGCTGAACAGCAACGGGAAGCCCCCAGACAGGATGTCGCAATCCTCGATGCGGATGTCGCGGCCGCAGAGCCACACGACCACGCCCTTGCCCGCCGAGTCCAGCGACGGCGCGTTGAGCTTGCGGTACAGGCTGAGCCGGTCATCGAGCTGGCCCCAGCCCGGCCGCCCCACGTAGGGCTGCCACCGCACCACGACGCCGCGCAGCACGATGTCGCCTTCCTGCCAGTGCTCGGGCCGGTTCTCCGGGCTGTACAACGCGTTGCCACCGCCCGGCCGACGGTCCGTCTCCGCCATGTTGTTGATCCCATACTGCGCCCCCACATACCACACGGTCAGGTTCTCCAGCCCGAAGTGGCACTCGCCCCGGATCACGCCGCGCATGGGCTCGAAGTGCGGGTTCGTCCAATACATCAAGGTCGAGTCGCGCCCCGCGCCCCGCACCAGCACGCGCCTCGGGATGAACAACGTCCTCGAAAACCGATACTCGCCCGGCGGCAGGTACACCACGCCGCCCCCCTCGCGCCCCACGCGGTCCAGCAAGCCCTGCACCGCGTCCGTGTCGTCCGCCTTGCCATCGCCCAGCGCCCCGTTCCGCAGCGCGTTGTGCACCGCCGAGGGCCAAGGCTCCGCCGCCCGCACCGTCAACGGCTGCGGGCATCGCCCCCAACCCGCCGGACCACCGCACCCGTTGTGAACCCACACCTCGTATTCCCCCGGCGGGACGTCCCGCGGCAACGTCGCCCGCGCCGAGTACAAGTCCGCCTCCGACGCCATCAACTCGACGACGCGCGCTCCCTGGAGCACCACGCGCGTCTGCGGCGTTCCCGGCGGCGTCCCCGCCAACGCCTCGCGCACACCTGCCCAGCCCAGCCCCAGCCCAAAGACGCGCACCTCGCCCCCCGGCTCCGCCGCGAGCTTCTCCGAGCCGCGCGCCCACCACACCTCCGGTGCAT
>JBJSZF010000637.1:0-2106 GCA_046090125.1 Verrucomicrobiota bacterium | reverse complement strand
GCATGCTCGACACCATCCGGCTGTCCACCCTGCTCAAGGCCGTGCGGGCCGCCGGGGCCCGACTGGTGCTGGTGGGCGACGAGAAGCAACTTCCGCCCATCCAGGGATGTGCCCCCTTTTCCGAGATCGGTCGCCGACTGGGACGGACGGAATTGCGGGAAATCCGACGGCAGAAAAACGGCCTGCTCAAGATGGTGGTCGAGCAGCTCGCCGACGGCGACGTGTCGAAGGCGCTCAAGCTCCTGCGGCACGACAAGCTGCTCCACGTCCATGGGAGCGACGATGCCGCGCGCCAATCCCTCGTCGCCGACTGGTTCAAGGCCAAGGGCGACCGCCTCATGCTGGCTTCCACCCGGGAGGATGTGGCCGACCTGAACCGCCGCGCCCACCAACTCCGGAAGGTGAAGGGCGAACTGGGGCTGCCGATGTTCTCCAAGGAAGGCACCGTGTTCACCCGGGACTGGACGTGGTTCCGGATGCACGAGCGCCTCATGTTCACCCGTAATGACCGGAAGCTCGGCGTCCAGAACGGCACCATAGGCATGTTGATCGGGTTCAATCCCGTCTCCCGGATCGCCACCATTCAGGTCGATCAGCGCAAGGTGTTCGTCCCGATCGACAAGTACCGCCACTTTGACCTGGCCTACTGCCTTACCGTTCACAAGGCCCAAGGGGCCACCGTCGATCGCGCCTTCGTGCTCTGGGGAGACTCCATGCAATCGCGCGAGATGACCTATGTGCAGGCCTCCCGCGCCCGGTACGAGACCCGCTTCTACCTGACGAAGGAGCAAGCCGGTCACGACTTCCAGGACGCCCTCCAGGACATGGAACGGACCGTGACCCGCGAGATGGCGGTGACGAAGGAACGCGGGGTAAACCTCTCCCCTTCCATCTGAGGGCCATAAATCGAGCTCGCGTCCCCGTGAAGGACTGAAACCTGCGTAAGCCACCCAAAGCCCGGAACTAGCCGGCATCGCGCCCCACGGCACTCGCCCATCCTGAAAGGGTCATGAGCGAGAAACTCTACCACCTGCGGGGACGGCGCTGGCCGTCCGATCGCGAGATCATCAACAACCACGCCGCCTACATCGGCAAGCCGACCTTCGCGCCGCCCAAGCGCTGGTACCAGATCCACCGCTTGTTGGAGAAGGTCGAGGAGCCATTCATCCGGCTCCCGGATGGGCCCTTCTACTACTGGGCCGGACTCCCGTTCCCGATGAACAAGACCGTCGGCCACTTCCTCGCCGTCGGCAGCAGCGGATCGGGCAAGAGCATCCAGTTCGACATCCTGCGCGTCGGCCTTTGCTCGACGTTCCAGCCCGACACCGACATCCGGATCCTGGAGATCGACAACAAGGGCGAAGCATTGGCCCGGTACGTCGCCCGGGGCGTCCAGCCGAAGCTCGTCGATCCTTTCGATGAACGCGGCCTGGCCTGGGAGATGATCCGGGACCTGCATTCCACGGCCGATTGCCGGCAGGTCGCTGCCTGCGTCATCCCGGAGCGCCGCGGCGACAAGGATTCCTTCTGGACCGCCGCCTGCCGCAACGTGGTGACCGCGGTGCTGGATGTGCTCCGGCAGGAGCGCCCGGAGGAATGCACGTTCGCCAACTTCCTCCGCATCATGCGGGATCCCCGCCGCATCGAGGCACTCCTCTCCCTCCGCCCCGAATCCGCCCTGCTCTGGGAGAACAGCAAGGGGGACGAGCGCACGCTCGCCAACCTGCTCGCCTCCCTGACCAGCTACCTGGGGCCCTTCGAGCCCATCGCCGCCCTTTGGGAGCGGTCGAAAGGTTCCTTCTCCATCACCGACTGGGTCGAGAAGCCCGGCCAGGTGCTCGTGCTGCGGGATCACCCCCGGTACTCCGAGGTGCTCAAGCCCATCCATCGCCTGATCTTCGACCTCTCCGCGAAGCAGGTCCTGAGTCTTCCCGACAGCTTCAACCGCCATGTCTGGTATCTCGCCGACGAAGCCATTGCCCTCGGTCGCCTCGATAACCTCGCCGAGATCGCCAACCTCGGCCGGTCCAAGGGCGTCCACCTCGTCATCGGCATCCAGTCCGTCGAGGGATGGCACGATGTGTACGGCCGGGAGAACGGAGACCA
>JBJSZF010000636.1:0-7959 GCA_046090125.1 Verrucomicrobiota bacterium | reverse complement strand
CTGATGGCGTGGATGGGGTCGCTGGCGGGCTTGGTGTATGCGCCCACGCACTGGCTGCTGAGCCGCTGGATGCCCGTCCGCGCATCGCGCGGCCACAGGTGAGGCGGAGCAGGATTCGCGCGGTGCACGCGGTGGCATGGTGATTGCTGCCACTGCGGCAGCGCATGAGAGACCACCCCGCAGGCGGCACGGGTGATTCGTGGCCGGCCAATAATTGGCTAGACGGTCGGGGCCAAAAGGACGGCAGGGTAGGCGAGGGTTGGGCCGGGTCTGGCCCGGCCAAGAGCCACAAGATCCCCATGGAAACACACGCTCGGGGCGGCCGCTGCGCCGTCCTCACCGGTCCCGCCATCACGACGGCGCTTTGCCTCGCATTGCTGCTGCTGAAGCCGCGCCGCGCCCACGCGCAGGGCCGCGTCGAGTACCGTTACGAGGATTACCGCGAGGACGGCGACCGCATGGACGTCCAGACGCACTCGGCGTGGTTCGAGTACGCGTTGCACGAGAAGGTCACCGCGCGCGGGTCGGTCACCCGCGATGCCTTGTCAGGGGCGACCCCGACGGGCGGTCCCGGGGCTCCCGGCGGGCCCGGCTACGAGTCCGTGTACATGAAGGACGTGCGGACGGCGGGCTATGCCGAGGCCTCGATCCGGGCCGGGCGCACGCTGACGACCCCGCAGGTCGCCTACAGCGAGGAGAGCGACTACACGTCCACGGGGTTGTCCCTGACGGAGACGATCGACTTCAACCAGCGCAACACGTCCTTGGTGCTGGGATTGGCGCGCAACTCGGACTCGGTGAAGGGACGGTTCCAACGGAGGTTTCGCTACCGGGGCACGTGGGACTTCCTGGTGGGCGTCAACCAGGTGCTCGGGCCGCGCACCTACGCGACGTTCAACCTGACGATGGGCTACGCCGACGGGTACCTCAGCGACCCCTACAAGGGCGTGAACGTGTACTTTGACCTGCCCGGCGACGTGTTCGACGCCAACCCGTGGTACGTGGTGGACGCGGAGAAGCGGCCCTCCAACAAGTTCAAGCAGGTGGCGTTCGCCAGCATCAACCACCTGGTCCCCGCCGTGAACGGGGCGGTGGACGCCAGCTATCGTTTCCACCACGACAACTGGGGCGTGATCGCCAACACCGTGCAGGTGGGCTGGGCGCAGAAGCTCGGCAAGCGGGTTACCGTCTCGCCCGTGTTCCGTTACCACTACCAGACGGCGGCCGACTTCTTCGTGGTGCGCCTGAACTCGGACCCATCGTTCAAGGGAAGCCGGGTGGCCTTCGATGCGAACAACGACTTTGTGGGCCAGGAGGGCGTGGACCCGGGGTTCGACCTCGCCCTCGCGGACCCTGCCAGCTACCAGATCCTCTCGGTTCCGGCCTATCCGACGTACTACTCCGCCGATTACCGGCTCAGCGAGCTTCAATCGTTCACCTACGGCGTCAGCGTGGCCGTGCAACTCGTGGAGCGCGCCTCGCTCGTCCTTGGGTATCGCCGCTACGACATGCAGGGGCTGGACCCGCGCATCTCGGCGGCCACCTACCCGGACGCCCACATCTACAGCGTCGGCCTCAGCGCCACCTTCTAGGCCCGCATGTCCCCTGCCCTTCCCAGCGCGATTCCTGGCCTCGGCGTTGCCCGGCCCGTCCCGGTGGATTCCGTGCGCACCCGGATTCTCGAAGGGGCGAGGCTCGGCAAGGGCCCGGGGTCCAGCGAGCTGACGTTCGCGGCCATGGGCACCCCGTGCCGGGTTTCGTTCGTCGCGCCCTCGCCCGAGCCCCTGGCCCACGCCGTGATCCAGTGGGTGGCCGCGTTCGAGGCGCGGTACAGCCGGTACCTTCCGGAGAGCTGGATCTCGCAGGTCAACGCGGCGGCGGGGGCCGAATGGATGCCGATGGACGCCGAGGCGGAGGCCTTGATGCGGCTGTGCGGCCAACTGGCCTACCTGACCCACGGCGCATTGGATGCCACCGCCCTGCCTGTGGTCCAACTGTGGGATTGGAAGGCCGGCCGCGTGCCGAACGACGCGGAGGTGGAGCACGCGCGGTCGTTGGTGGGCTGGAAGAACGTCCAGTTCGCGCCGGGCAAGGTCCGGCTCCCCAAGCCCGGGATGGCCATCGACCTCGGCGGCGTGGGCAAGGAATACGCCGTGGACCAAGTCATCCTCCTGCTGGCGCGGATGGGCGTGACGTCGGCGTTGGTGGACTTTGGGGCGGACATCCGGGTGTTGGGCCTGCCGCCGGATGGGCGCCCGGCGTGGAAGATCGGGCTGGAAGACCCGCGCACGCCGGGCACGCCGTGGACGCACCTGGTGGTTCGCGACGGCGCGGTGGCGTCTTCGGGGGCCTACCTCCGCGGCTTTGAGTCCGGCGGCCGGCGATATGGCCACATCGTGGACCCGCGCACGGGACGGCCGTCGGCAAACGACGTCTTGGCTGCGAGCGTGATGGCCCCGAGCTGCACGCAGGCGGGCATGTTGAGCACGGCGTTGTGCGTCCTGGGGTCGGACGCCGGGCGCCGCCTGCTGCTCGCCACTCCTGGGGTTGAGGGATGCATGGTTCTGGGCAATGGGTTCGTGGGCAGCGCAAGATTTCATGAATACGTCACGACGTAGCTTCGGGCTCCGGCTGCTGGCCGGGGCGTGGTGTGCAGCCTGGGCCCCGGCGTTTGCGGCGGGCCTGATCCAGGCCGGCGCGGACTTCCCGGACCTGTCCAAGGCTGGGCTGGAAGGCACCCTGCCGGACCTCAAGGGCAAGGTCGTGGTGGTGGACTTCTGGGCGAGCTGGTGCACGCCCTGCAAGAAGGCCATGCCCATGTACGCCGAGCTGCACAAGGAATACGCGGGCAAGGACGTCGTCATCCTGGCCATCAGCCTCGACGAGGAGCGCAAGGCGTATGACGCGTTCCTCAAGAAGAACAGCCTTCCGTTCGCCGTCGCGCGCGACCCCAAGGGCAAGCTGGCCGAGACGGTGGGCGTGCAGGAGATGCCCACGTCGTTCGTCATCGGAAAGGATGGCAAGGTGGCTTCCGTGCATAGCGGGTCGCTGGGCGACAAGGCGAAGGCGAAGCTTTCGACCGAGATCGACGGATTGTTGAAGAAGTAGGCGCGACGATGAAGGAGGGAACGATGAAGGCCAGACGAGCGTGGACGGCGGGAAAGTTGGCAGCGCTGCTGCTCATGACGACGTGGGGTGCGGGATGCCAGGCGGTGAAGCCCTGGCAACGCGGGCAGTTGGCCAACCCCTTGATCCAACCCGATCGCGATCCGCTGGGGCTGGCCTTGGCGGAGCACGTGTTCTTCTCGCGCGAGGCCGCCATGGGTGGCCGGGGCGTGGGCGGCGGCGGCTGCGGGTGCAACTGAAGGATGGGCTGGGAAGACCTGGACGAGACGATCCGTTGGGAGACAAAGGACTGAAGATGAATGCGAAGAAGTTGCCGTCGTTGGTGGCGGCGTTGTTCCTGCAGTTTGCGCCGCTGTTGCGGACGGTGGAGCCGGCCATGCTCGGCGTGTTGCAACCCGTCTTCGTGTTGCTGCGCTGGGCCTCGGCGGCGGCCGCCGTGGCAGGCGGCGCACACGCATTGTCCGGGGCGACCGGTCTCGTGACCTCGGCGGCCGTCCGAGGAACGAATGGCGTCAGCCTGAGCTACCGCGCCCAGATCACCAGCGACGCGCACGGGACGGCCAAGTCCTACTCGGCCACGGGTCTGCCGCCAGGAGTCGTGGTGTCCAGTTCAACGGCCGGCGTCATCTCCGGCTCGCCCACGGCGTCGGGAACCTTCTCCGCCCGCGTGACGGGATGGGAGTTCTCGAATCGCACCGGCGACAACTACACCGCCACGGTGACCTTCACGATCGTGGACGGCCCGCCCGTCATCTCCGTGCAACCGGCCCCCATCACCGTGACGGAGGGCGGCACGGCGACGTTCTCCGTGACGGCCACGGGGAATGGCCTGACGTATCGTTGGCTGCGCGACGGCCTTGAGTTGGCCGGGGCCACGAGCGCGTCCTTCACCCTGAATCCCGTGAAGTTGACGGACGCCGGCCAGTACCAGGTGCGCGTCCAGAACGGCGGCGGCGCCATCTTCAGTGCCGCAGCGCGCCTGACCGTCAATTCGGCCATTGTGCCACCCGTGTTCACCACCTCGCCCGTCGGCAAGACGGTGCACCCGGGCGAATTCCCCACGCTGACGGCCGTGGCGACCGTGGCGACTCCGGGCGTCACCCCGACCTACTCATGGACTCGGGATGGCTCCCCCGTTGCGGGAACGTCCGGCACCCTCGTCCTTAGCGCCATCACGGCCAGCCAGGCGGGCACGTATCGCGCCATCGCCACCGCAAACGGGCTCTCCATCACGTCCGCCCCCGCCGTCATCGCGGTGGTGGGCGACCTGCGCCTGTCGCCACCGGCCCTCTCGGGCTCCGGCTTCTCGTTGCAGGCCAGTGCCATCCCGGGCCGACGCTACCTTCTCGAACGCGCCGCCAACCCTGCCGGGATCGCGTGGAACATCGTGGGTGACGAAGTGGCCACGGGTTCGTTCGTCACCTTCGTGGACCCGAAAGTGCCGGCCGGGGAAGGCTTCTACCGCGTCGTTGCCATGCCCTGACGCACAGGGGCGGCCACCACGCAATCGTGCACCGGACTTTTCGGGAGGACCCGGGATTCTACCACGCACCGTGGGCCGCGTGCCCGCAGGCGGCGGACCCGATGCCCCGTCACCCGGCGATCATCCCGGGGACCGTTCCCGCAACCTTACCGTAAGCTGCTTCCACCGTCGCTACACCTGCTCGAAGTAGCGGGCCTTCTCCCAGTCCGTGACGGCGGACCCGAACGCATCGCATTCCAGCCGGGCGTGGCGGACGAGGAACTCCACGACGTTGTCCCCCAGGGTGCGCCGCGCGAGGCTGGATCCTTCGAGGAGCGACGCGGCCTCGGCGAGGCTCGACGGAAGGCGCGCGAGGGCGGGATCGACGTAGGCGTTGCCCTGGTACGGGGCGCCGCAGTCGAGGCCCTCCTCGATCCCGGCCATGCCGGCCGCCAGCATGGCGGCAAAGGCGAGGTACACGTTGGCGTCGGCTCCGGGCATTCGGTTCTCGATGCGGAACGACTTGCCGTGGCCCACGATGCGGAAGCCGCACGTGCGGTTGTCCGTGGACCAAGCCATGCGCGTGGGCGCCCAACTTCCCGCCTGGTAGCGCTTGTAGCTGTTGATCGTCGGCGCAAAGAGCAGGCACAGCTCCGGGCAATACCGCAGCAACCCGCCGAGGAAGGCACGGAACAAGGCCGAGCCCGCCCGGGCGGACTCGTCCCAGAAGGCCGGGCGCCCGTCCTTCCAAAGGCTCATGTGCAGGTGGCAGGAGTTGCCGGCCTCGGAGGGCGCGTACTTGGCCATGAACGTGACGGCCTTGCCATGCTGGGAGGCCAGCTCGCGGACGCCCTGCTTGAAGAGGACGTGCATGTCGGACATGGCGAGCGGCTCGTCATGCGTGAAGTTGATCTCGTGCTGGCCCCGGCTCCACTCGCCCTTGCTGCTTTCCACGGGCACGCGCGCGACGGCCATCTGGTTGCGGATCGCGCGCATCAGCGGCTCGTCCCTGCCGGGCTGCATGAGGTGGTAGTCGATCCGGTAGTCGCTGGACGGACGCAGGTCCCGGTAACCCGCCGCGAAGGCCTCGTGGTACGTCTGGTTGAACAGGTAGAACTCCAGCTCGCTGGCGCACTCGCAGTGCCATCCGAGCGCCTTAAGGCGGTCGAGTTGGCGGCGCAGCACGGACCGGGGAGCCTCCGCCACGGGGGAACCGTCCTCGCGCACGTAGTCGCACAGGACCAAGGCCGTGCCCGGATGCCACGGGATCTCCCGGAGCGTGGACAGGTCGGGCCGCATGACGAAGTCGCCGAAGCCGGCGTCCCAGTTCGCCACCTTGAACCCGTCCAGCGGGTCCATGTCCATGTTGACCGTCAGCAGGTAGTTGCAGCCGTGCGTCCCGTGCGACACGACGCTGTCCAAAAAGAAGCCGGCACGGAAACGCTTCCCAACCAGCCGTCCGAACGGGTCCGGGAACCCAACCATGACGGTGTCGATGCGGCCGTCGGCGACGGCCTTTGCGAGGGCTTCGAGATTCATGCGGGGATCCGTTCCTTGGGACTCGTCGTGAAGGGGTGGCGCAGGCGGTCGAGGGCGTCGGGCCTCTACGCGTTGACGTAAACGTTCTTCGTCTCCGTGTAGCCCTCCATGGCGGCCATGCCGAGGTCGCGCCCGAGGCCCGATGTCTTGAACCCTCCGAAGGGGGCCTCCACGTGGACGGAGTTGTGGCAGTTGACGCTGAGGACGCCGCTCTCGACGGCGCGGCACACGCGCAGGGCGCGGGAAAGGTCGCGCGTCCAGACGGACCCGCTCAGCCCATAGGGCGAGTCGTTGACCTCGCGCAGCATCGCGGCCTCGTCGTCGAACGGCACGATGGCGACCACGGGCCCGAAGATCTCCTCGCGCCAGCAACGGTCCTCCTTGCCGACGCCCAGCAGGACGGCGGGCTCCAGGTAGTAGCCGCGATCCTTCACGCGGCCGCCACCACAGGCGAACGTCGTGCCCCGCGACCGCGCATCCGCCAAGTAGGCCTCCACGACGTCGCGTTGCGCCGCCGAGGCCATGGGCCCGAGCTGCGTGGATTCAAGCGCGGGGTCATCGACCACCAGGCGGCGCGTGGCCGCCACGAAGCGCTCGACGAACCGGTCGAACACCGAACGCTCGACGAACATCCGGCTCCGGGCGCAGCAATCCTGGCCCGTGTTGGCGAACACGCTCATGGGCGACGCGTCCGCCGCCCGTTCCCAGTCGGCGTCGGCGAACACGATGTTGGGGCTCTTGCCGCCCAGCTCGAGGGAGACGCGCGTCAGGTTGCCCGCCGCCAGCCGCATGATGTGTCGCCCCACCTCGGTGGAGCCGGTGAAGGACACCTTGCGGACCTTGCCATGGGTGACAAGGGCGTCGCCGACGACGGACCCGCTGCCCGGCAGGACCTGGAGGACGCCGGGCGGCAGGCCCGCCGTCGTGGCGATCTCCGCCATGCGAAGCGCGGTCAGCGGCGAGATGCTGGCCGGCTTCAACACCACCGCGTTGCCTGCCGCCAGCGCCGGCGCGGCCTTCCACGCCGCGATGGGCAGCGGGAAGTTCCACGGCACGATGGCCGCCACGACGCCCATGGGTTGCTTCAAAGTGAAGTCGAACCCGCCGCGTCCCACCGGCAAGGTTTGCCCCCCAAACTGTGAAATCGCCCCGGCGTAATACTCGAAGACGCGCGCCGCCAGGCCGGCCTCGTCCCGCGCGTCCGCGATGGGCTTGCCCACCTGCAATTGCTCCAGCTTCCCCAGCTCGTCCACGTGCGCCCGCAGCGCCCGCGACACGTTGTACAACACCTCCGCCCGACGCCCCGGCGCGAGGTCGCGCCACCCGGATTCCCAGGCCGACTGCGCCGAGGCCACGGCCGCCTCGACGTCCGCCACGGCCGCCGCCGACACGTGCGCCAGGACCTCCTCCGTCGCGGGATTGACCAGGGGCGTCCGCCGCCCGCCCGTTGCCTCGCGCCAACCGCCATCCAAGAACAGCTCCGTGGGAATCTTCATCGCTTCGTTGCCGTCATGTTAGGGAACGAGGCCATCGCCGGGACAGCACCGAGTTGAGGGCGGGTGTCGCCCGATCGTGAGTCATGGGGCGTCGCGGCACCGCAGAGGGCCGCCGATGAAGAGCCATGCCGAGGGGCAGGTCAGCCCCCCGTTCGCGTCGATACCTGCGTCCCGTGGCCCGTGCACGCCGACAGCGGATGCTGGATGACGACCGGGTTGCGGAGCAGGCCGTGGAACTCCGCCAGGACGAACTCGGAGATGGCGCCGGCCTCCTCCTCGGCGAAGGACGTCAACCATCGACGGGCCGCCACGTGCTGGGGCGAATCCTTGTTGAAG
>JBJSZF010000635.1:0-12659 GCA_046090125.1 Verrucomicrobiota bacterium | reverse complement strand
GAGGTACAGGTCCAGGAAGTCGGGCCCATATCCGCGTGCCGCGACGTAGTCGCCCAACGAAACCCCGGCCCACCGCGGATCGGCAAGGGCCTCGACGGCCTCGGCATTGAAGCGGCGCACCTGCCACAGCATCCGGTAGTGCCGCGGACGGAACAGGTTTCGGCGTTGCGCGAACAGGTGTGACAGGCTGGACCCCGAGTATTCGAGGCCGCTGGGGACGTGCTGAACGGAGAACGACATGTCCGTGGGCTTCACGGGCACCTTCAGTTCCTCGAACAACCGGAGCAGCCGGGGATACGTCACCCGGTTGAACACCATGAATCCCGTGTCGAACGCGACGCGGCGGTCGCCCTCGGGGACGTCGATGGTGTTGGTGTGGCCGCCCACGTAGCCGGCCTGCTCGAACACCGTCAGGTCATGCGACGCGTGCAGCAGGTGGGCACAGCCCATGCCCGCCACGCCCGTTCCAACGATGGCGAGGGTCGGGCGTGGCATCGCTCAGGAATGGGCGGTGTTGCCCCCGATGTGCTTGGCGGCGTTGTACGCCTCGGAGGGGACGGGGCGCAGGTCCCAGATGAGCCCCAGCCATGACATGCAGCGCAGGAGGTAGTAGGTGATGTCCACCTCCCACCAGTAGAAGCCTTGGCGGACGGACGTCATGTGCTGGTGATGGTTGTTGTGCCAGCCCTCGCCCAGCGTGATGAGGGACAGGATGAGGCTGTTCCGGCTGTCGTCCGTCGTCTCGTAGCGGCGGCGCCCGAAGACGTGCGCGAGCGAGTTGATGCAGGCGGTGCCGTGGAACAGCACGGTCGTGCTGATGAAGAAGCCCCAGACGAGCATTTGTCCGCCCGTCACGCCGAGGCCGGGGGCCAGCCATTGCAACGCCTTGCCCACGCCGAACAAGAACACGGCGAACAGGAACGGCACCACCACGTCGAACCGGTTCAAGAACACCAGCTCCGGGAACTTCGCGAGGTCCTTCACCCGGCTGTAGTCCGTGGGGAAGTTCTTCTCGCTGGTGATCCAGCCGATGTGCGCCCACAGGAACCCGTGCTGGCGGGGCGAGTGCTTGTCCACCTCCTCGTCCGAGTGGCGGTGATGGTGGCGGTGCGTCGAGGCCCACCAGAGGGGGCCACGCTGCACGCACGCGCCGCCCCACAGCGCGAGGACGAACTGCATCCAGCGCGACGTGCTGAACGTCCGGTGCGAGAAATACCGGTGGTAAAAGCCCGTGATGGCGAACATCCGTGCGAAGTAGAGGAATGCCGCCACGCCCACGGCCGTCCAGCTCCACCCCGTCCAGATGACCCCCAGGCAACCCGCATGAAGGAAGATGAACGGGATCGTCCGGACCCAATCCACCTTGTTGCGCTTGTCCGCGCGGCGGGTGATTTCCTCCGCCCCATGATCCGCATCAAACCATTGAAGGACCGACGTGGCCATCTGCGACAGACGGCCGACTCCTAGCTGCTTCGACATTGGCAATGACTCCACGCTGACGAACTGACTGACCGTTCCATGCATCCGGACCGGCGCACCTGCGCCGCTCGGAAGCCCCATCCATGCCAGCCCCCATCAGGGGGCCCATGGCCTGCGGCTCCGACCCTTCCGGTTGGAACAGGCTGCAGGCTGCCAGCGTTGGCCTCCCTCGGCCAGCCTTCGTTTTCCATTCCTTTGCCCTGCCTTGCGCTGCCCGGGCCAACCATTGGCTGGATCCGGTGCCTCCCGAAGGGGTCGGTGTTCCCAAGAACGTCGTGGCTGGCCCGACGCTGGGAGCGCGGCCGTCCTCGGCCGCATCTCCATGCTCCCGCCTTGCGCGATCCGTCGTCGCCCCGCATCCCGCTCCCATGTACCGACAACGTCGGTACGCGGGCCGCGTTGGCGCGGCGAATGGTTTCTTGCAACCGGGTCCCGCCAAGGGGAGAGACTTGGGACGTAGCGAGTTCCACGTCTCTCACCACCGCGCATGGAAGCCACTGACGCCGTCATGACCACCGAGCAAGCCATCGAGCAGTTCCGCGAGGCCTACGCCACCGTCCGCGCCGAGGTCGGCCACGTCATGGTGGGCCAGGACGCCGTCGTGGAGGGCACCCTCAACGCCATCCTGGCCGGCGGCCACGTGCTGCTCGAAGGCGTCCCCGGCCTCGGCAAGACGCTCCTTGTCCGCACCCTCGGCGAGGTCCTCGACCTCGGCTTCAGCCGCATCCAGTTCACGCCGGACCTGATGCCTGCCGACATCCTGGGCACCAACCTCGTCATGGAGAATCCCGATGGGCGGAGGGAGTTCCAGTTCCAGAAGGGGCCCGTGTTCGCCAACATCGTGCTCGCGGACGAGATCAACCGCGCGACGCCCAAGACGCAGTCCGCGATGCTGGAGGCGATGCAGGAACGGCAGGTCACGGCCGGCGGCGCGGTTCGTCCCCTCCCGCGACCCTTCTTCGTGTTGGCCACGCAAAACCCCATCGACCAAGAGGGCACCTACCCGTTGCCCGAGGCGCAGTTGGACCGGTTCTTCTTCAAGCTGGTGGTGGGCTACCCCACGGCGGACGAGCTGACGGAGGTGCTCAACCGCACGACGGAGGGAACCCAGGTTACGCCGCGCCGCGTGCTCGACGGGCCCGGGCTGCAGGCCCTGCAATCGCTCGTGCGCCAGGTGCCCATCGCGTCGCATGTGAAGGACTACGCGGTGCGGTTGGTTCTGGCGACGCATCCCAAGACCGCCACGGCCGTGCCGGTGACGAACCAATACCTGCGCTTCGGAAGCAGCCCGCGCGGAGCCCAGGTGCTCGTGCTGGCCGGAAAGGTCCGCGCCCTTACCCAGGGCCGCTTCAACGTCGGCTTCGAGGACATCGCCGCCGTCGCGCCCGCCACGCTGCGCCACCGCCTCATCCTCAACTTCGAGGCCGAGGCCGAGGGCGTCACCACGGACCAGGTCCTTGCACGCATCCTGTCCGACGTGCCGCGCGACGCGGCGGTCGCGGCCTGAACCCTCCACGGGGAGAACGCGCATGGCGGGCATCCTCACCTCGGAGCTGCTGCGGTGGCTGGAATAGTTCCAGCTCCTCGCGGCGCGCCGCGCCAAGAGCTCCGCCCGCGGCGAGCGCCGGTCCCGAGCCCGGGGCCAGAGCGTCGAGTTCGCCGACTACCGCAACTACGTCGTGGGCGACGACCTGCGCTACCTGGACTGGAACCTGTTCGGCCGCCTCGACCGCCTCTTCCTGAAGCTCTACGAGGAGGAGCGCGAGCTGCCCGTCCGGATCTTCCTCGACGCCAGCGAGAGCA
The DNA here is from genome assembly GCA_046090125.1 of Verrucomicrobiota bacterium. Taxonomy (GTDB): domain Bacteria; phylum Verrucomicrobiota; class Verrucomicrobiia; order Limisphaerales; family UBA9464; genus UBA6176. Next base: position 9,377 of record JBJSZF010000635.1, on the reverse strand, counting down.
TGATGTTCGGGAACCCCGCCAAGTTCGACTTCGCGCGGCAGGTGGCGGCGGCGGTGGGCTACGTGGCGTTGTGCGGCTTCGACCGCGTCTCGGTACAGGTGTTCCCGGAGCCGCAGCCGGGGGGCGACGCGGCGGCGTCCTCGATGCAGGCCGCCATCCGGGGGTCGTTGCGAACCGTGCGCGGGCGCAAGTCGTCGATGAACTACTTCGCCCACCTCAACGCCCTGCGCGGCGGCGGCGTGGCCGACCTCAACGGGGCGCTCCAGCGCGGGGCCATGGAGGCGCGCCAGGCGGGCGTGGCGGTGGTGCTCAGCGACTTCCTCGACCCCGCGGGTTACGAGCCCGGCCTCACGGCGTTGGTGGCGCGCGGCTTCCAGGTCAACGCCGTCCAGGTGCTGGCGCCGGAGGAAATTGAGCCCGGCACGTTCGGCGACCTGCGCCTCGTGGACTCCGAGACGGGCGCGATGCAGGAGGTGACCTTTGGCAAGTACCGCCTCGCGGCGTATCGCGAGACCGTCGCGCGGTTCGTCCAGCGCCTCCGCGAGTTCTGCAAGGGCCGCGGCATCCACTTTTTTTCCGTCAGCTCCGGCGCGTCGCTGGAGGACCTGCTGCTCCGCCAGCTTCGCGCCTCGGAGGTCTGGGGCTGAACCGACCCGATTGCATCCCATCGCACGCCACGCCACGCCACGTTGACTCCCACCATGCCATCCCACGCATCACCTTCCTGGGCGCGCCCGACGCGGCGACGATTCCTCGCCGCCGCCATGGCCGTGGGCGCGGCCGCCGGGGCACGGGTCCTCGGGCGCGAGTCCGTCGAACTGCCCTTCGAGAACGGTTCCCGCGAGCTGGTCGCGTACCCCCAGAAGCGACCACTCATCCGCCTGACCACGCGGCCCCCGCAGCTGGAGACCCCGTTCGCCGTCTTTGGCGAGGGAGCCATCACGCCCAATGACGCCTTCTTCGTGCGCTATCACCTGGCCGGGTCGCCCCCGCCCCGCGAGGCGCTGGAGGAACCCGCCTTCCGCCTCGCCGTGGAAGGGCACGTGCAATCGCCGCTCTCGCTGGGCGTCGCTGAGCTTTCCAAGCGCTTCGAGACGGCCTCCGTGGTCGCCGTCAACCAATGCTCCGGCAACGGGCGCGGCCTGTTCCGTCCCCGCGTCCCCGGCGGGCAGATGGGCAACGGGGCCATGGGTTGCGCCCGATGGGAAGGGGTGCGGCTGGCGGACGTCCTCAAGGCCGCCGGGCTCAAGCCGGGCGCGCGCCAGGTGCTCCTCGACGGCCTCGACAAGCCGCCCGCGCCCGGCATCCCGGACTTCGTGAAGGCGCTCGACCTCGACCAGGCGCTCGACCCCGAGATCCTCCTGGCCACCCGCATGAACGGCGAGCCGTTGCCCTGGCTCAACGGCTACCCCCTCCGAGTCGTCGTCCCCGGCCACTACGGCACCTATTGGATCAAGCACCTCCACCGCGTCACCGTCGTGGACGCGGACTTCAAGGGGTATTGGATGGACCCGGCGTACCGCATCCCCGACGACCCCTGCGCGCATGTCGAGCCCGGCACCAAGCCGCGGCGCACCGTGCCCATCACCCGCTTCAACGTGCGCTCGTTCATCACGTCGGTCGCGGACGGCGTCACGGTCCCGGTCGGCCGGCCCACGGTCCTGAAGGGCATCGCCTTCGATGGCGGCTCGGGCATTCGCGAGGTGGTGGTTTCGGACGACGAGGGCCGGACGTGGCGGGCGGCGGAGCTGGGGCGGGACCATGGGCGCCATGCGTTCCGGGAGTGGTCGTTGCCCTGGACGCCCGGTGCCGTGGGCACGCGGACGCTGTGGGCGCGCGCGACGAATCGCCTGGGCCAATCCCAGCCCTTGGAGGCGCTTTGGAACCCGGCCGGCTACATGCGCAACGTGGTCGAGCCCGTGAAGGTGCAGGTGACCGCATGAACACGACGAACCCTCCCATCCCCCCGGCCCAACCCGCGCCCGCAAGGGCAGGGGATCCCCCCGCCGCCGTGTCCCGAAATCATCCCCGCGACCCGCGCCGCGTGGCGGCCGTTGCGGGGCTGGTGTCGGCGTGGATCGCCCTGGGCCCGGCCACGGCGGCCGACGCATGGAAGCTGCCGCCGGAGAAGGCCGTGCTCCGGCCGGGCGCGGGCCGGGAGCTGGTGCTGGGCCAATGCGTGGCGTGCCACTCGGCGGACTACATGACCTCGCAGCCGCCGCTGGACCGCGCGGCGTGGGCGGCCTCGGTGGAGAAGATGCGCTCGAAGTACGGCGCGGCCATCCCCACCAACGTGGCTCCGGCCATCGTGGACTACCTGGCGGCGCAATACGGGCCGAAGGCGGCGGCGCGTTGAACGCATGAGCTTCCTGGCTCCGCTTGCGTTCTGGTTCGCCCTGGCCCTTCCGGCCGTCGTGGTGTTTTACCTTTTGAAGCGCAAGCGGGTGACGCGCGTGGTGCCCTCGACGCTGCTGTGGCAGCGTTTTCTTGCCGAGACACAGGCCAGCGCCCCCCTGCAACGACTGCGGCACAACTGGCTGCTCCTGCTCCAGCTCCTCCTGCTGGCCCTCTTGGTCCTCGCCCTCGCCCGTCCCTACTTCTCCGGCAAGGCCGGCCTCGGCCGTCTCCAGGTGGTCGTCCTGGACGCGTCCGCCTCCATGCAGGCCACGGACGAGTCCCCCACGCGCTTCGAGAAGGCCCGCAAGGAGGCCCTGGCCCTCGTCGATGGCCTCGCGTCCACCCGGGGCGGCCAGATGGTCGTGCTCGTCGCGGGGGCCAACGCCGAGGTCCGGCAAAGCGCCACCTCCGAGAAGGCGGCCCTGCGCCGCGCCATCGAGGGCGCGCGCGTGACGGATTCCCCCACGCGCCTCGCCGAGGCCCTGCGCGTGGCCGAGACGCTCATCCGGGACCGGCCGGACGCGGAGATCCACCTGTTCAGCGACGGCGCGATCCCGGGCCTTGCGGAGTTCGAGACGCGCGACCTGCGGCTCGTGTTCCATCGCGTGGGGAAGGGCGGGCGGAACGCCGGCATCGTGGCGTTCGACGTGAAGCCGAACCCCGAGGATCCGACGAAGCGCGCGTTGTTCCTCGCGTTGGCCAACCACGAGGCCCGGCCCGTGGAGGGCCGCGTCGAGCTGGCCTTCGAGGGCCAGATGATCGAGACGAAGGTCCTCACGCTGGCCCCCACCAACACCACGCCCGCCGTCTTCGTCGCGGAACAGGCCCGCGACGGCGTGTTCACCGCCCGCTGGACGCAGGCCGACGACCTCCCCGTGGACAACGTCGCGCACGCGGTGTCCATCCTGCCGCGCCCGTTGAACGTCCTGCTCGTGACCAAGGGGAATCGCTTCCTTGAAAAGGCGCTCGCGGCCGCCGCCCCCAACGTGGAGCTGGCGGTGGCGGCGGACCACGGCCCGGCCGAGGCGGGCCGACACGACGTGGTGGTGCTCGACGACGTGGTCCCGGCCGAGTGGCCCAAGGGCAACGTGCTGGCCGTGCACGTGGCCCCCACGAACTGGTTCCCCGAGGGCATGGGCTCCATCGAGGCTCCGCCCATCGTCAACTGGCGCAACACGCACCCGCTGCTGCGGTTCGTCTCGTTCGATGCCGTGCAGGTCGCCTCCGCCGTCTCCGTGAAGCCGCCGTCCTGGGGCGTGGGCCTGGTGGAGGCCCCGCAGTCTCCGCTGGTCGTGGCGGGCGAGCTGGGGCGCCAACGCATCGTGTGGGTGGGCTTTGATACCCTCCAGAGCACGTGGCCGCTCCGCGTCTCCTTCCCCATCTTCGTCGCGAACGCCATCGACTACCTCAACCCCGCCACCGCACGGTCCGACCTGCTGCAAGTCCGGCCCGGCGACGCCTTCCGCATGCCGTTGGCCGCGCCCATCGCGGACGCGAGCGTCACCGGCCCGGACGGGACGGCGCGCCCGGCGCCGGTAACGCCGCAGTCGCTGGAGTTCGTGTGGGGCGACACGTCCGTGCAGGGCGTGTACAAGGCCCGGCTGGGCACCAACGAGGTGACCTTCGCCGCCAACCTTCTCGACGCCGCCGAGAGCGACATCCGGCCCCGCGAGACGCTCGAGATCGGGCGGTTCACCCAGGTGACCGCGACGAGCCGGAAGGAGGCCAACCTCGAGCACTGGCGCTGGTTCGCCCTCGCCGCCCTCGCCGTGATGATGGGCGAGTGGTGGTGGTTCCATCGCCGCACCGCGTGACGTCGCCCGGCCCGCGCCACTCCCGGGCGCGCTCACGTCGTTGGTCCCTCCTGACACGGACGCCGATCCCTGCGGCATGGCAGCAGGTCGGCGGATGAAGGGGTGCCGTGGTCGGGCACGCGACGCATGGGTGGGGACGGGTCAGCGGGCGGTCGAGGATCGCGGGTTGAATTGACGGGATGCACGGGGCAAGACTCGCGCCCGTGGCGAATCGCATCGAGGAACGGTTTGGCAGGCTGAGGGCGGAGGGCCGGAAGGGGTTGGTGGTGTACATCGGGGCGGGGGATCCGGACCTGGAGGCGACGCGTCGGCTGGCGCTGGCCTTCGACGAGGCGGGGGTGGACGTGGTGGAGCTGGGGGTGCCCTTCAGTGATCCGTTGGCGGACGGGATCGTGAACCAGTTGGCGGCGCAGCGCGGGTTGGCGTCCGGGACGACGCCGCCTGGGGTCCTGGAGACGGTTGCGAAGATTCGGCGCGACTCGCAGGTGCCCATCGTCTTGTACATTTACTTCAATCTCCTGCACCGGGTGGGGCTTGCGAAGTTCGTCGAGGATGCGGCGGCGGCGGGCGTGGATGGGTTGCTGGTCCTGGACTTGCCGCCGGAGGAGGCGGACGAGTACGAGCGGTTGATGACGAACGCGGGCATGTGCCCGATTTGGCTGGTGGCCCCGACGACGCCGGAGTCGCGGATGGAGCGGATCGCGAGGCGTGCGAAGGGCTTCATCTATTACGTGTCGCGGGAGGGCGTGACGGGGATGCAGACGTCCGTGAGCTCGACGATCGCGGAGATGACGGCGCTGATCCGGCGGCACTCGGACCTGCCCATCGCAGTGGGGTTCGGCATCTCGAATGCGGAGCAGGCGCGCGAGGTGGCGCGTCATGCGGAGGCGATCGTGGTGGGGTCGGCGATCGTGCACCGGGTGGCAACGCTGGGGCGTGACCCGGGGATGCCGGGCGTGGTGGGCGCGTTCGCGCGCGAGTTGGCCCAGGCCGTGGCGGAGGTTTCGGCCCAGGCGCCCTGACCGGCGTGGGCGCCGGCGTTTTCGTCCAAGTCATACCGTTCAAATCGAGTCAGACATCATGCCTGCAAAAAAGAAGCTCCCCGTGACCCGCAAGGCGGCCAGGAAGCCCGTCGCACCCGCCAAGCCCTTGGCCAAGCCAAAGCCGAAGGCCGCAGCGCCCGGCGCGGGCAAGTCGTCGAATCGGTTTGTCGTGATCATGGCGGGCGGCCGGGGCGAGCGGTTCTGGCCGGTGTCGCGCGAGAAGACGCCGAAGCAGCTCATCCGGTTGCTTGGGGAGCGCTCGTTCTTGCAGCAGGCGGTGGACCGGGTGCGGCCGCTGGTGCCGGCGGAGAACATCCTGGTGATCACGAACGCTGCGCAGGCGGCCGAGGTGCGGCGGCAGCTTCCGGAGCTGCCCCGGCACAACGTGATCGCGGAGCCCATGGGGCGGGACACGTGCCCGGCGGTTGCGTTGGGCGCGGCGGTGGTGGGGGCGCGTTCGACGGCGGCGGTCATGGCGGTGTTGCCGGCCGACCATGTCATCCCGGAGGAGGCGAAGTTTCGGCAGGTGCTGTCGGATGCGTTCGCGTTGGCGGAGCGCGGGCAGGTGATCGTGACGATTGGGATCCCGCCGACGGAGCCCGCGACGGGCTATGGCTACATCCATGCCGGCGAGGCGTTGCCCGCGCCGCAGGGTGCGAAGCCCAGCAAGACGGCGTTTTCCAAGGTCCTGCGCTTCGTGGAGAAGCCGCCGTTGGAAAAGGCCGTCGAGTACCTGGCCACGGGCGAGTACCGGTGGAACGCCGGGATGTTCGTGTGGTCGTTCGTCACGGTGACGAACGGGTTGCAGGCGCATCAGCCCGAGATGTTCGCGGCGACGCAGCGTTGGTTTGAAGCGGCGTCCAAGGGGCCGGCGCGGCTCGACAAGGTGTTGGCGGCGGACTACCCGGGGCTCCGGAAGATCTCCATCGACTACGCGCTGCTGGAAAAGGCGCACAACGTCGTCGTGGCCGACGGGACGTTCGCGTGGGATGACCTGGGGGCGTGGCCGGCCTTGGGGAGGCATGTCCGCCAGGATGCCGAGGGCAACGCGGCCGTGGCGGACCTCGTCCACGTGGATGCCGCACGCAACATCGTCTATGACGCCCGCACCAAGGGCCGGACGCCGGTCACGTTGGTGGGGGTGAAGGACAGCATCATCGTGCTGGCCGACGACGCCGTGCTGGTGGCCGCGAAGGACGAGGCGCAGAAGATCAAGGACCTGGTGCGCAAGCTGGCGGGGGACCCCCGGCACGCGGGGCTCGTGTAGGGGGCACGGGGGGAGGCCCCATGGCCCTTGTGGGGCCTATGGGGCCAATCGGGCCAAGGGCCTTACCCCTCGTCCGTTTGGGAGAGCTTCGCGATCACGGACAAGTCCTCGAGGGTGGTGGTGTCGCCCTTGATCTCGGCGCCGGAGGCAATCTGCTTGAGGAGGCGGCGCATGATCTTCCCGGACCGCGTCTTGGGAAGGGCCTCGGCAAAGCGGACGTCGTCGGGACGGGCGACCGGGCCGATCTCTTTTCCGACGTGCTGGCGCAGCTCGTTCTTGAGCTCGGGTTGGGCGGCGACGCCGGACTTGAGGGTGACGAAGCAGACGAGGGCCTGGCCCTTGAGCTCGTCGGGGCGGCCAACGACGGCGGCCTCGGCGACGGCGGGATGGCTGACGAGGGCGCTCTCGACCTCGGCGGTGCCGATGCGATGCCCGGCGACGTTGAGGACGTCGTCGATGCGGCCAACGATCCAGAAGTAGCCGTCCTCGTCCTGTCGGCAGCCGTCGCCGGTGAAGTAGGAGCCCTTGACCTCGGACCAGTACGTTTGCTTGTAGCGGGCGGGGTCGCCCCAGATGCCACGGAGCATGGAGGGCCACGGCTTGCGGATGACGAGCTTGCCGCCGGTGTTGCGGGGGACGGCCTTGCCGGCGTCGTCCACGACCTCGGGCAGGACGCCCAGGAAGGGCAGGGTGGCGGTGCCGGGCTTGAGCGGGGTGGCTCCGGGGAGGGGCGAGATGAGGATGGAGCCGGTCTCGGTTTGCCACCACGTGTCCACGATCGGGCAACGGCCGCCGCCAACGACCTTGTGGTACCACATCCAGGCCTCGGGGTTGATGGGCTCGCCCACGGAGCCGAGGAGGCGCAGCGAGGACAGGTCGTGCTTCGTGACCCATTGGTCGCCCCACTTCATGAAGGCGCGGATGGCGGTGGGGGCGGTGTAGAGGATGGTGACGCGGTACTTCTCGATGATGCGCCAGAAACGGTCGTTCTCGGGCCAGTTGGGGGCCCCCTCGTACATGACGCAGGTGGTGCCGTTGGCGAGGGGCCCGTACACGATGTAGCTGTGGCCGGTGACCCATCCGACGTCGGCGGTGCACCAGTACACGTCGTCGTCGCGGACGTCGAAGACGAGCTTGTGGGAGAGCTTGGCCCCGAGGAGGTAGCCGGCCGTGGTGTGGAGGATGCCCTTGGGCTTCCCGGTGGAGCCGCTGGTGTAAAGGATGAAGAGGGGCGCCTCTGAATCCATCCGGGCGGGCTCGCAACGGGAGTCCACGTATTCCAGCTCGCGATGCCACCAGACGTCGCGGCCCTCGGTCATGTGCACCTCATGGCCGGTGCGGCGGAGGACGACGACCTTCTCGACGGACTGGGCGAGGCGTTGGCCGGAGGCGTCCTGGATGGCAAGGGCGTCGTCCACGTTCTTCTTGAGGGGGACGATGCCACCGCGGCGGTAGCCGCCGTCCGACGTGACCACGAGCTTGGCTCCGCAGTCTTGGATGCGGTCGGCGACGGACTGGGCGCTGAAGCCTCCGAAGACGACGGAATGGACGGCCCCGATGCGGGTGCAGGCGAGCATCGCGATGGCGGCCTCGGGCACCATGGGGAGGTACAGGATGACGCGGTCGCCCTTTTTGACGCCGTTGCGCTTGAGGACGTTGGCGAAGCGGCAGACCTCGCGGTGCAACTGCGCAAAGGTATAGACGCGTTCCTCGCCAGGGCGGCCGTCGGTGGCGGGCTCGCCTTCCCAGATGAGGGCGGCCTTGTTGGCGTGGGCGGTGCCGAGCCACTTGTCGAGGCAGTTGGCGGAAACATTGAGCTGGCCGCCGACGAACCACTTGGCGTTGGGCACCTTCCATTGAAGCACCTTCTTGAAGGGCTTTTGCCACACCAGCTCGGCCTTGGCTTGGCGGGACCAGAAGCGGTCGGGTTGCCGGACGGACTCGGTCCAAAGCTTCTTGTAGGCGGCCATCGAGCCCACGTGGGCGGCGGCGGAGAACTCCTTGGCGGGCTTGAACACCCGCGTCTCGTTGAGGAGGGACCGGATGTTGTTCGTGGCGACAGTCTTCTTGCTCATGATGACGTGATGAGGGGGAAAGCGTGCGCAAAGCGCCCGAGCGGAGTCAACGAGGCGGGAGGTGCGGGGAGCGGGAGGCGCGGGGAACGAGGATGACGGCTGGCCATCGGGCGGCGGGCTTGGGTAGCCTCGCTCCCATGAACTCCCGTGGCGTTTTCCTTGTGGCAGTAGGCGTGTGGCTGGGTGGGTCTTGGATGGAAGCGGTGCGCGCGGCCGAGGATTGGCCGCAGTTCCGAGGGCCCCAGGGCGACGGCATCGCACGGGGGTCGCGTCCACCCCTGCATTGGGGCGGGGCGGACGGCCAAGGCGTGCGATGGCATGTGCCGGTGCATGGCAGGGGCTGGGGATCGCCCGTGGTGGGCGGCGGGCGCGTGTGGTTGACGACGGCGACGGAGAAGGGGACGGAGCTCTGGGTGATGGCGCTGGACGCGAAGACGGGGAAGGTGCTGCTGGATCGCAAGCTGTGGGACGTGCCCAACCCCCAGTTCATCCATGCGTTCAACTCCGGCGCGTCGCCCACCCCCGTGATGGCCGGCGGGAAGGTGTGGGTGACGTTTGGATCGCCCGGCACGGCCTGCCTGGACGCGAAGACCGGGCGTGCGTTGTGGGAGCGGCGCGACCTGGAGTGCAACCATTACCGCGGGGCGGGCTCGTCCCCGATCCTGCACGAGGGCCGCCTGTACCTGAACTTCGACGGCAGCGACCAGCAGTACGTGGTGGCCCTGGACGCGGCCACGGGGCGCACCGTGTGGAAGGTGGGGCGCTCGATCGACTTCAAGTA
>JBJSZF010000634.1:0-8513 GCA_046090125.1 Verrucomicrobiota bacterium | reverse complement strand
TGTGCGTCCTGCTGCAACGACGACTGGGACAGGAAGCCCACGTGCAGTTGCAGACGCTGAGATGGCGGCTGTTCACGAGGGCGGCGGTGTGGAGTCGAGCGCAGGGCAAGCCCACGCTCAAAATGGCGGTGAGAGGCAAGGTGCAGCGAGCCTGGTGGCTGCAAATACTGGAGAAACTGAGGGCCCACCCGAACTGCCATGCAGTTGGATCGCTGTCGGCCTGACCCGATGGAACCAAGGGGAAAAAGCTTCAGAGGACATCAGAAATTGACCGTCAACTGAATCTTTCCGGCTTAGGCGACGCCCTCAGCATGGGGGCTATCCGGCAAGTATCGACGCGGCACGCGACGCGCTCTTTCCATAGATGGGGCTGGAAATCCGGTTGGAGGCGCAGCGAAGCGCGATGCTCGCCGCGCGGCGCGTGCTGGCGGAGTGATCGGGCACGGCCGCGCTCCCGAGGTTGCATGGGACAAGACCGGGACGCTCTTGCTGCCTTCTTCGAGTGGCAGCGCCGCCGCGTGACGCGCACGCCGCCTACGGGAAGCGCAACGGCCGTGTCCAGGTTGAATCCGACCGCCCCCCACCCGCCTAGGGATTCTTGTCCCTCCATGAAATCCGAGGTTCAAGCTGCTTCCATTGGGCGCATGATGAACAAAGAACAGCCCCTTCGATAGCTGGGCGACCGAGGGCTTGTCAGCGCGTGAGCCACGATCCGGCGCAGGTTATTCCCGTTGTTCAACCGCCTCGCCACCCGCAGCGTCAACGGCCCATGCGGGATGCTATCTCGACCGACGGGGCTTGCACGCCTGGGGCGAACGGCTTCACGGGTGCATACCCCGAAAGCGGCTGTCCGAGGCGTTGAACACCCGCCGAGTGATCGACTTGCCCGAGGCTCGCACGCTGCGGAACCCCAGGGATCCGGCCCATCCGCGATTCGGTTCAAGTGCCGTGTGGGGGATGGACGACGACGTGTCCATGCATCGGCACTTCGGGAAACGGCGTTTGACATAGGTGCGGGTCGGGGATTCCTTGCTTCCACAGTGGCTTGCATGTCCTCCATAACCGTGGGCGCGGGAAGTCCGCGTTCTGCTCGGGAGAACATCCGGTTTTTGTCATCCCAGCCCAAGACTCCCACCATGAAACGAATCCTAGCCTCCGCCTCGTTGCTGGCCGCCATCCTTGCCTTGTCCGGGTGCCAAGACCCTGGCTCGTCGGCCTCGCCATCCGCGTCCGCTACCGCCACCAAGCCCTACCCCCTCAACGTGTGCATCGTCTCTGGCGAGAAACTGGGGTCCATGGGCGACCCCATCGTCGTTGTCCATCAGGGGCAAGAAGTGAAGCTCTGCTGCAAGAGCTGCAAGCCGGACTTCGAGAAGGAACCCGCCAAGTTCCTCGCCAAGCTGGCTCCCAAGAAGTAGCGGGTCATGAGGTCGTCACGCCCACGCTGCCTCGCCGCCTTCCTCGCCCTCTTGGGCTTGGTGGTGTCTTGGCTTGCGTCGGCATCGGCGCCGGCCCATGGCCGATTGGCGGGTGCCGGTGACCCTCCCGCTTGCTGCGTGCGACCCGCAGCCAAGCATTGCTGCGCAAGCGACTGCTGCATCGCCCGCCATCCCTCCCCCTCCCGGCCATCGACCTCCCTTCCCGCACTCCCGGTTGCGTCCTCGCGCATCGCGCCGGACTGGGTCCCGGCCTTCCTTCACTTGCTCTCGGCCCATACGGCCCTGCCGCCCAAGGCCTCGCCTCCGCCCCCCTCCGCTTCGCCCTGCCGCGCGCCGCGCATTCCTCTCTTCCTGCGCGACGCCGCCCTCCTCATCTGACCCTGGGACCTTCCCCGCACGTGGTGTGCCCTGCGCCGGGGTGCCCCGCAACGTCCGCGCGGCGCAAGTCCCATCCCTGTCCCATGGTCCGATGTCTCCCCATAGCTTTCCTGTGCGCCCGGCCCTTGCCGGCGCCCTCGCCCTCGCCCTGGTCGGCGCCGGCCTGAGCCCACGTCCCGTCTCCGCGCGTGGCGCGCCCACGGTCATTGGCTCCGACTTGATCGGCCGTCTCGCGTCCGAAATGCAGGCGACGCACCCGGCGTTGCGTGGCCTTGGACGCATCACGGACTCCGAAAGGTTGAACGCCGCCGCGACGCGCACGTGGGCGGATCCGGAGGTCCAGTTGCTTGGCGCCGCCTATCGCCTCCCCTTCATGGCCCCCGAGCAAGGCGACGTGGGCTACGGCGTCGCGCAACGCCTGCCCTTGCTGGGCAAGGAGAAGGCCGCACGCCAACTGGCCGACACCGCCGCCGAGGCCGCCCAGGCGCGCCAGCAAGCCCGCGTGGCCGAGCTGCGCCGCGACCTCGTCCTCGCCCTCCTTGACGCCGCCGCACGCCGCGTCGTCCTCGACCGCATCGGCGACGACGTCGGCTGGCTCTCCACGCAAGCCGCCGTCGCCGAGACCCGCGTGGCCTCGGGCACGGAATCCGCCGCCCTGACGCTGCGCCTCCGCAACGAGCTCGACCGCCGCCGGATCGACTGGACGAACCAAGCCGCCCTGCACGAGGACGCCCTCGTCGCCGTCCGTCGCCTGCTGGGGCGCGTCCAACCCGGCCCGGACGAACCCTACGCTCTCGCTCCGATCGGCCCTTCCCTCACCCTGTCCCCGGCCCTCGTGCGTCGTGCCGAGGCCGTCGAACCCAGCATCCGCCGCAGCGACGCCGACGTCCGCGTGGCGCGTTCGACCGTCGAGGTTACCCGGCGTTCCGCCCGGCCCGACGTCTCGCTGGGCGTCCAGGCATGGCATGAATCCGCCACGGGCAACGCCGCCCAAGGGTTCTTCACGCTGGGCGTCTCCATCCCCTGGTTCAACCGCGACAACTACCGCCGCGACCTCCAACGCGACCGCCTGCGACTCGACGCCGCCCAGGACCAGTTGGAAGACGCCCGCCAACAGGTCCGCCGCGACCTGCACGCCCTCCTCACCCGCATCGAGTCCGCACGGCGTGATGCCTTGCTCCAGCGCGACACGATCCTGCCCCGCACCCGCCAGTTGGAGGCCAGCATCGCCGCCCAATGGACCTCCGGCCGCGCCGACCTCCGCGACCTTCTCGACACCCGGCGCCAGCGCGCCGACGCCGAGATCAACGAGGCCGCCGCGTCGGCCGCGTACTGGGCGGGCATCGCCGAGGTCATGCTCCGTTGTGGCCTCGACACCTTCGACGCCGCCTTTTCCCAAGAGCCGCCGGAGGCTCCAGTCCAAGCACAGCCGCAGCCCCAAGGGCAGCAGCGGCTTCAGGGCCAGCAACAGCAACAACCCAAGCAGCCCCGCCGTCCGTAGCACCGCGTCGGCCTCAACACTCGCAACCCCGTTCCTCGTTCCCTCCCCATGAAAGCCATCGCTCTCATCCTCCTGCTCGCGGCCGCGACCACGGCGGCCTTCTGGGCCGGACGCCGCGTCGGCCCGGCCCATGCCCACGACGCCGTCGCCAGCACCAACGCCGTCCGGCGGCTTCGCTTCTACCAGTCGCCCATGCACCCGTGGATCACGTCGCCGGAGCCCGGCAACTGCACGATCTGCGGCATGAAGCTCGTTCCCATTTACGAGGGCGATGCCGAGGCCCAGGCCGCGCCCGGAACGGTGAAGCTCCAGCCCAACTCCATCTCCGCCGTGGGCATCGCAACGCGCCCCATCACGCGTCGCCCGCTGGTCCGAACCCTTCGCCTGGCCGGCACCCTCGACGACAACGACGCCCGCCATCGCGTCCTCTCCGCCGCCGTCGAGGGCCGCATCGAGGCCATCCACGTGCATCATCCGGGGGCCGAGGTCCAGGAGGGCACGATCCTCGCCGAGCTGTACAGCCCGCCGCTCCTGACGGCCGCCCGCGAGCATGTCGCCCTCGCCAAGTCTGGAGCCGCGCCCTCCATGCTCGACGCCTCCGCCGTCCGCCTGCGTCAGCTCGGCATGACGGCCCCGCAGGTGGCCGACCTCCCCTCCACCCTGCGTCCCGACCAACGCACTCTTCCCTGGATGTCGCCGATGGGCGGCACCGTGGTTCGCCGGATCGCCTTCGCCGGGCAATGGGTCCGCGAAGGCGAGCCCCTCTTTGAGCTCGCCGACTTTTCCGTCATGTGGGTCCAACTCGACGCCTACGAGGCCGACCTCGCATGGCTCAAGCCCGGCCAGGAAGTCGTGCTCTCCACCCCTTCCGTCCCCGGCCTGCTCTTCACCAACCGCATCACCTTCATCGACCCCAACCTCGATCCCATGACCCGCATCGCGCGCGTGCGCGTCGAGGTTCCCAACCCCCTGGTCGAGGGCGTGCGCCGACTGCGCCACAAGGCCTTCGTCGAGGGCCGCGTCCTCGTGGAAGCCCCGCCGGCGCTCGTGGTGCCGCGACCGGCGGTGCTCAATCCAGGCGGCGCGCCGTTCGCCTTCGTGGAACTCGCCCCCGGCCAATACCAGGCGCGCCCGCTGCGACTCGGCCGCGTGGGCGACGACGCTTTTGAGATTCTCGAAGGCCTCGGCGAGAACGACGTGGTCGTCGTCCAGGGCGGCCTGCTGCTCGACGCCCAATCCCAGCTCCAGGATGGCAGCGTCTCGCCGGCCGGGGACGCGTCCGCCAACACCCCGGCCACGCCAGCTCAGGGCGTCGCATGGGAACCCTCCAACGACGACGCACGCGCCGCCCTCGGTGCGTTCCTGAAGGCCACGGCCGTCGCCTCCGACGCGCTGGCCTCCGACGACCTCGCGGCCTTCAACCGGGCCATTCCCGCCATCCAGCAGTCCGTCGCCACCATGGAAAAGCTCGGCGTGAACGCCCCGCCCACGGAGCTGTTCCCGGGCAACGTGGCGTCCGCCGCCGACCTCACCGCCGCCCGGCGCGCCTTCCACCAGTGGACCGCCCCATGGCTCGCCACGGCGAAGGCTCTGCGCGGCAAGTCCGGCTTCGATGGCCTTCGGCTCATCAAGTGCCCGATGACCTCCCGCTCGTTCCCGGGCGCGCCGCCGACGGCGACGTGGTGGCAATGGCAGGCCCCCGTGCGGAACCCATGGTTCGGCAAGGACATGCTCGACTGCGGAACCCTCCTCCCATGATCCAACATCTGATCGAGGCCTCGCTCCGGAACCGGTTCCTCGTGGTGTGCGCCGCGTTGATCGTGGGCGCGTGGGGCCTGCGCGCGCTGCGCAACACGCCGGTCGATGCCATCCCGGACCTTTCGGAAAACCAGGTGCTGGTGTACGCCGACTGGATGGGCCGGAGCCCGCGCGAGGTGGAGGACCAAGTCACCTATCCCCTGAGCGTCAACCTGCAGGGGCTCCGCGGCGTGAAGGCCGTCCGCGCCACCTCGATGTTCGGGTTCTCGCTGGTCACCGTCGTCTTCGAGGACGCCATTCCCTCGCTCGAGGCACGGCAGCGCGTCTCGGAACGCCTGGGGCTTCTGGCCGCGCAGCTCCCGTCGGGCGTCACGCCGTTGCTGGGGCCCGACGCGACCGGCCTGGGCTGGGTGTACCAATACTACCTTCACGTCGAGCCCGGCCGCGCGGACGCGGCGACCGACCTCGGCCAACTGCGCGCCGTGCAGGACTTCTTCCTGCGTTACCAGCTCCAGTCCGTGCCCGGCGTGGCCGAGGTGGCGTCGATTGGCGGCTTTGTCCGGCAATACTCCGTCGAGCTGGACCCGCTGCGCCTGCGTGCGCTGGGCATCCCGCTGTCGCGCGTTCTCGAGGCCATCTCGGCCAACCATCTCAACGTGGGGGGCAAGGCCGTGGAGGAGAATGGCATGGAGTTCGTCGTGCGCGGCGTCGGGCTCGTGCAATCGCCGGCCGACCTCGAGGAGATCGCCCTCATGGAGACCAACGGCGCGCCGGTGCGCATCCGAGACGTGGGCCATGTCGAGGTCACCGGCGAGTTCCGCCGGGGCGCGCTCGACGTGGACGGGCGTGAGGTGGTGGGCGGCGTGGTGGTGATGCGAACGGGCGAGAACGCCATGGCGGTGATCGACCGCATCAAGGCACGGCTGGCGGACATCCGCGGCAGCCTGCCGCCGGGGGTCGAGGTCCGGCCCTTCTACGACCGCTCGGACCTCATCGCGCGCACGATTGCCACGCTGCGGGACGCGCTCGTGGAGGAGGTGCTGCTGGTGACGCTGGCGCACGTCATCTTCCTGTTCCACTTCCGCTCCATCCTGATCGTCACGCTGCCGCTCCCGGCCAGCATCCTGGTCTCCTTCCTGCTGATGCAGGGGTTCGGGATCACGTCGAACATCATGTCGCTTGCGGGCATCGCCATCGCCATCGGCGTGCTGGTGGACGCCGGGATCGTGATGACGGAGAACGTGATCCGCCATTGCGAGGAGGCGGAGCGGGTCCATGGCCGGCGGCTCACGCCCTCCGAGACCATGGCCTGCACGCGCGAGGCCGCCGCGCAGGTGGGTCGCCCCATCGTGTTCGCCATGGCCATCATCATCCTCGCCTTCCTGCCCGTGTTCGCGCTGCAAGGGGGCGAGGGCAAGCTGTTCCATCCATTGGCCTACACCAAGACGTTCGCCTGCGTGGCCGCGACGTTGCTGGCCGTGACGCTGGTGCCGGTGCTGTGCTCGTTGCTCGTGCGCGGCCCGTTCCATCGCGAGGAGGACAACCGCGTGATGCGCTGGTTGCTGCGCGGGTACGACCCCGTCCTGCGCTGGGCGCTGGCCCGGCCCGTGGCGGTGGTAGGACTGGCCGCGCTCATCCTCGCCGTGGCGATCGTCACGGCCTTTGGCCTGCCCCGGCCCGTTCTGGAACGACTTGAAAAGATGGGGCAAGGACGGCTTGCGTCGCGCCTGGGCGGGTTCGGGCGCGAGTTCATGCCGCCCTTGGACGAGGGCTCGCTGCTCTTCATGCCGGTGCTCGTTCCCACGCTGTCGCTGCCCGAGATCCAGCGCATCATGGCCTGGCAGGACCGCGTCATCCGCACCGTGCCCGAGGTGGTGAGCGCCGCCGGGAAGCTCGGCCGCGCCGAGACGCCCACCGACCCCGCGCCCATCGAGATGATCGAGACCACAATCACGCTGCGGCCGCGGTCCGAGTGGCGGCCCAACCTCACGCCCGACGCCCTGGTAGCCGAGTTGCAGGAGAAGCTCTCCGACGTCCCGGGCTATGCGCCGGGCTTCCTCCAGCCCATCGAGAACCGCGTGCTCATGATCTCCACCGGCATCCGCGCGCAACTGGGCGTGAAGCTGCTGGGCGACGACACCGACGTGCTCCAGCGATGGGCCTTCGAGGCGGAGCGCCTCCTGCGCGACGTGCCGGGCGCGACGGGCGTGGCCCCGAGCCGCACGCAGGGGAAGCCCTACATCCAGGTGGAGATCGACCGGCCCATGGCCGCCCGCTACGGCGTGTCAGCGCGCGACGTCATGGAGGTGGTCGAGGCGGGCATCGGCGGCGCGCGCGCCGGCACCGTGATTGACGGGCGCCAGCGGCTGCCCATCCAGGTGCGGTTCCATCGGGAGGCCCGCGACGACATCGAGCGGTTCGCCGGCTTGCCCGTGTTGGGCATGGAGGGCCGGAGCGTCCCGCTCGGGCAGGTGGCGCGCATCCGGCGCGTGGTGGGGCCGGGCGAGATCGCGTCGGAGAACGGGCGCCTTCGCGTGTATGTCCAGGCGAACGTGCGCGGGCGCGACCTGGGTTCGTTCGTGGACGACGTCCGCGCACGGATGGAGAAGGACTTGAAGCCGCGGTTGCCGGCCGGCGTGACGCTCGAATACAGCGGCGAGTTCGAGAACCTGCTGCGGGCGGCGCGGACGCTGCGAATGGTGGTGCCGGCGTCGTTGCTGGTGATCTTCCTCGTCTTGTACCTCGCGTATCGCGACGCCGTGGAGGCGGCCCACGTCATCCTGGCGGTGCCCTTTGCCCTGAGCGGGTCGGTGTTCCTGCAGGCGGTGTACGGGCACCCGTTCAGCGTCGCGGTGTGGATTGGCTACATCGCGTTGTTCGGCGTCGCCATCCAGACGGGCGTGGTGATGGTGGTGTACCTGGAAGAGGCCGTGGCCAAGCGCCGTGCCGAGCTGGGGCGACCGCTGACGCGGCCCGAGTTGCTGGAGGCCGTCATTGCGGGCGCGCGCCTCCGCCTGCGTCCGAAGGTCATGACCGTGGCGACCACCGTGGCCAGCCTCTTGCCCATCTTGTGGAGCCATCGTCCCGGGGCCGAGGTGATGAAGCCCATCGCCGTCCCCGTCATTGGCGGGACGGTTTCCAGCCTGCTGCACATCCTGGTGGTCACGCCCGTGTTGTTCCTCTGGATCCGGCACGCGCGGGAACGCGGAGGCCATCACGCACCGGGCGCCTAGGGCGGATGCGTCGCCCTCCGCGGCCCCGGCCAGGAACCCCTCTGGGACCCGTGCATCCCGCAGTGGCCGGCGACGTGGGAGCGGGATGCGTGGAGCAGACCGGTCCCGAAAGGCGGTGGCATGGAGAGGCGGCTGGGGACGGCCGCGCTCCGTGCGTTGAGCCCGCCACGCCCTCCTTGGGAACACCGATCACTTCGGGGGCAC
>JBJSZF010000633.1:0-1098 GCA_046090125.1 Verrucomicrobiota bacterium | reverse complement strand
CGGGAGGCGCTCTGCGCGACGGGGTTGCTGGGGGAGGTCCTCGCGATGCCCGAGGGCATGTCCACCCCCCTTCTTCTGGGCGGCAGACCCTTGTCGCGGATCCAGCGGCTGCGGCTGGTGCTGGCCCGGGCCATCGCAGGCCGCCCAGGCATCCTTCTGTTGGATGAGGTCCTGGATGGGCTGGAACCCTCCGCCTTGGACGCATTGGCTCCGGTGTTGTTCGGCCCGCAGGCGCCCTGGACGATCTTTGTGACCAGCCGCGACCCCGGTGTCATCCGGCTGTGCAACGTGCTGGTCCGGTTGGACACCAGCCCGGCTGGGAACACATCCCATTCCGTCCCAACCGCGCCTCATTGAGATGAAGGACACGCCCAATCACCCCTCCCGTCACGAGCGTGTGCCAACGCCAGGCGACGATGCGTCCGGCGCGTTGCAAGGGCAGCTTCCGGCGTTGGCGTTGGTGGGATCTGTCCGGGCCGCGAGGATCCTCGCGCGATTCTTGGCGGTCTGCTTCCTCCTCTTGATCGTCGGCTTGGTCTTCCTCCCGTGGCAACAGTTCGTCAGCGGCAGTGGCCGCGTGGTGGCCTACGATCCGCTGGACCGGGTTCAGACCGTGGAGGCTCCGCTGCCGGGGCGTGTCGCGAAGTCCTTCGTCGTGGAAGGCCACGCGGTGAAGCAGGGGGAGGTCTTGTTCGAAATCGTGGACAACGACCCCAACCTGCTGGGGCGGCTGGAGCTGCAACGGGCGGAGGCGATTGCGCGCAAGGCCGCCGTGCAGGAGAGGCTGGACGCCTTGGGGCGGCAGATCGACGAGCAGCAACGCTCGCTGACGCTGTCCATGGACGCCGCCCAGACACGGCTCGACGCCGCGCGGTTCGCAGCCGAGGCGGCGCGCCTCCAATTCGACCGCATCGAGTCCCTCTACAAGGACAAGCGAGGGCTCGCCTCCCAGCGCGAGTTCGAGTTGGCCACCCTGGAGCGTGATCGCACGGCCGCCGAGTTGGCCCGGGCGGATGCCGACCTGAAACGCACGGAAACGGACGCGCTGGCGTCCATCAATGCCAGCAAGGCCGCGCGCGAGTCCGCGCGGTCGGACCT
>JBJSZF010000632.1:0-3776 GCA_046090125.1 Verrucomicrobiota bacterium | reverse complement strand
CTCGACAAGGATGTCAGCGTGGTGGTGTGGGGCGAGTTTGGGCGAACGCCGACGATCAACAAGGATGGCGGGCGCGACCATTGGCCCCGGGTGAGCTGCGCGCTGCTGGCCGGCGGCGGCCTTCGCCACGGGCAAGTGATTGGTTCCACCGACCGCCTCGGCGGCGAGGCCGCGAGCCGTCCGGTGCAGTTCGGCGAGGTTCATGCGACGGTGTACCAGGCCATGGGGATCGACGTGAACAAGGTGACGCTGCCGGACCTGACGGGCCGCCCGCAGTTCCTCGTGGACAACGGGATCCAGCCGATGCGCGAGTTGGTGGGCTAGGCGACACGTTGCGGCGCGGGACGGGCGCGGTGGTGATTCCTGCCGCAGTTGGCGGATGCAGGGTTGCGATGCGGGGCGGACGTCGGCAGCGTGCCGGCGCTTATGGCAGGAAAAACAACGGCAACGCCCATGGCCAACGAGGGGTTCCTTCCCATGACGCGTGCCGAGATGGATGCGCTGGGCTGGGAGCAGTTGGACGTGTTGATCATCACGGGGGATGCCTACGTGGATCATCCGTCGTTTGGTGCGTCCGTGGTGGGCCGCGTGCTGGAGGCCCAGGGGTATCGCGTCGGGATCGTGGCGCAGCCGGACTGGACGCGCGTGGAGTCCATCCAGGGCATGGGCGTCCCGCGGCTCTTCGTGGGGATCACGGCGGGCAACCTCGACTCGATGCTCTCCAACTACACGGCCGCGCGGCACAAGCGGAAGGACGACGTCTATAGCGAGGGCGGCATCCCGGGCAAGCGGCCCAACCACGCGTCCATCGTCTATAGCCAGATGGCGCGGCGGGCCTTCCCGGGCGTTCCCGTTGTCCTCGGTGGCATGGAGGCCAGCATGAGGCGCGTCGCCCACTACGACTATTGGGAGGACAAGCTCCGGCCCTCGATCATGGCGGACGCGAAGGCGGACGTGCTTGTGTACGGGATGGCGGAGCGCGCGGTGAGGGAGATTGCGTCCCGGTTGGCGGCCGGGCGCAGGGACTTTTCCGGGATTCCCGGCACGGCGCTGTTCCTGGGCGGGAAGGCCTCGGCGGCGGCGGACCTCACGGGCTGCATCGTGCTGCCGTCGTGGGAGGACTTGCAGGCGGACAAGCGCCACTTGATGCGCCTGACGAAGGTGGTTGAGGCGCAGCAAACGCCGTACAGTGGCAAGAGGCTGGTCCAATGGCACGGAAGCCGCCTCGTGTGGATGGAGCCGCCCGCGATGCCGCTCGACACGCCCGAGCTGGATGCCTTGTACGAGCTGCCCTTCATGCGTTCGGCGCATCCCTCGTACCAGCAACCCGTCCCGGGCTTCGCAACGATCAAGGATTCGGTCATCGTGTCGCGGGGATGCGCGGGCGGCTGCACCTTCTGCGGCCTCGGCTTCCACCAGAGCAAGTTTCTCTCCAGCCGCAGCATCGAGTCCGTCCTCAAGGAGATCCGTCGCATCACCGAGCTGGGCTCGTTCCGGGGCACCATCTCCGACCTGGGCGGCCCCACCGCAAACCTGTATGCCGCGCGCAACGGACACACCGAGGCCTGCAAGCAGTGTCATCGGCCCAGTTGCCTCTGGCCCTCCATCTGCCCCCACTTCGAGATCAACGAGAAGCCCCAGCTCGACCTCCTTCGCCAGGCCAGCGCCCAGCCGGGCGTGAAGCATGTCTTCGTGCAGTCCGGCATCCGCATGGACGTCGCGCTGCGCACGCCCGAGTACCTCAAGGAACTCGTCCAAAACCACGTCTCCGGCCACATGAAGGTCGCCCCGGAGCACATGCACCCGGACGTCCTCCGCCGCATGCGCAAGCCGGCCGGCGACTTCCCCGCGTTCATGGACCGCTTCTTCCAGCTCAGCGAGGAGGCCGGCAAGGAACAATACCTCGTCCCCTACTTCATCTCTTCGTTCCCGGGTTGCGCCGAGAAGGAGATGGGCGCCGTCGAGCAGTTCCTCCGAAAGGAGAACTGGAACCTGCAGCAGGTGCAGGACTTCATCCCGCTGCCCATGACGGGCGCGGCCGCCATGTACGTCACCGGGCTCGACATCAACTCCGAGCAACCCATCCCCGTGGTCCGCAACGCGGGCGACCGCGAGCGCCAGAAGCGCATGCTGGCTCCGAACAGCAATCCGCGCCCCCTTGGCCGACGCTCCCCGCACGCGGCGACCGCAGCCGGTGCGGCCGCGCCAGGCGAACGCGACGTGGACGTCGTGGATTGAGGGGCGGCCGGGTTCATGGTGTTGGGGGGCGCGGAAACTTGGGACGTTGCCTCGGTCTGGCATCGGGCTGCCCCTTGGGAATGCCCAGGCTTCGGACGGACGGCTTTGGGTGAGGTGCGCCTTCCAAACCATGCGGCCAGGGGATGCCCCAGGCCCACCCAACGGAACGGTTGAGGTCCCTCAAGCGCCCGCTGGCGCAGGTGTTGGCTTGGGGTCGGCGTTCCCGGCGGTCGTCTCGCCCAAGCCCAGCCACGGGGCGAGTGCGGCGACCAGGTCCGGCGGGAGGCGTTGGGGCCGGTCCTGCAGGTTGGTCGCCACGTGCAGCGTGCGGCCGGCCACGCGGACCTCGTCGCCCGGCCCCAACACCCGGTAGGCAAACTCCAGCCGCACCCTGCCGAGGATGGAGGGCGTGACCTCGACGTGGACGAGCTCGTCATAGCGGACCGCCCGGGCGTAGCGCACGTCGGCCTCCAGGACGGGCAGGATCAGTCCGGCCTCCTGCAACGCGAGGAAGGGCGTGCCCATGGTGCGGAACAGCTCGCCCCGCGCCTCCTCGAACAGGTCCAGGAAACGCGCGTAGTAGATATGGTTCCCCAGCGTGCACTCCGAGTACACGACGCGGTGGGGATGGCGGAACGTTGGCATGGGGAAAATGGGAGCGCGCACGGCCATGCCTTGGCAAGCCATGCGTCCGGAGGTTGTGCCAAGTTGGGGCTTTCGCGGGTTCCCAACCTGTGTCAGGGACGGCGCGGACATGCGAACGATCATCGGGATAGACTTGGGTGGATCGGCGGTGAAGGCGGTGGCGGTGCGGGAGGACGGGACGTTGCTGGGCGAGGGGAACCAACCGTTCGTGGACCGCGACATGGAGTGGGCCCGGGCGGTGGCGGGCGTGGTGGGCGGGTTTGAACGGGACCATGGCCGGGCGTCGTCGGTGGGGGTCTCGGCTCCGGGCCTGGCGGCTCGGTCGGGCCGTGCGATTGCCCATTTGCCGGGGCGGCTGGCGGGCTTGGAGGGGCTGGACTGGACGGCGTATTTGGGCCGTCCCACGGCGGTGCCGGTGCTGAACGACGCCCATGCGGCCTTGCTGGGTGAGGCATGGATGGGGGCGGCGCGGGGACTTGCGGACGTGGCCATGCTGACGTTGGGGACGGGCGTGGGCGGGGCGGCGATCGTGGACGGGCGCTTGCTGAAGGGGAACCTGGGCCGTGCCGGGCACCTCGGGCACATGACGGTGGATTTCAATGGGGCCTTGGACGACGTCGGCACGCCGGGATCCATCGAGCTGGAGATTGGCAACAAGACCGTCCAGGCGCGCAGCGGCGGCCGGTTCCGGGCGACGCGCGACTTGGTGGCGGCGCATCTCGAAGGGGACGCCGAGGCGACGCTTCTGTGGCTGCGTTCGGTGCGGGCGCTCGGGGCGTGCATCGCCTCCATCGCCAACGTGCTCGACCCGGAGGCGGTGATCGTGGGCGGCGGGATCGCGAAGGCGGGCGATGCCTTGTTCGAGCCGCTGCGTCGGCACCTGGACGACTTCG
>JBJSZF010000631.1:0-5218 GCA_046090125.1 Verrucomicrobiota bacterium | reverse complement strand
CTCCGCATCCGAGATCGTTGCCGGAGCCCTCCAGGACTACGGCCGCGCCGTCGTCGTGGGCGACACCACCACCCACGGCAAGGGCACCGTCCAGACGATCCAGGAGCTTGGACCCTTCCTACCCGAGTCCCCCATGCCCCCCGGCGCCATCAAGGTCACCATCCGCAAGTTCTACCGCGCCTCCGGAGAGTCCACCCAGCTCAAGGGCGTCGTCCCCGACATCGTCCTCCCCAGCGTCAACAACCTCGTCGAGACCGGCGAGTCCTCCCTCACCAACGCCCTCCCGTGGGACACCATCGCCACCGCCGACTTCGACAAGCTCAGCCGCGTCCAACCCTTCCTCGCCCGCCTTCGCGACCATTCCTCCAACCGCATCGCCGGCGACCGCGACTGGAACTACGTGCGCGAGGACGTCGAGATCTTCCGCCGCAAGCAGGCCGAGAAGACCGTTTCCCTGAACTACGGCCAGCGCGTCCAGGAACGCCACGACGACCGCCTCCGCGCCGAGCGCCGCAAGAAGGAGCTCGCCGCCCGCGGCACCAAGGAACCCACCACCTACGAGATCACCCTCAAGCTCGCCGACCAACCCGGCCTCCCCGCGCCCGTCGGAAAGACCAACGTCGTCGCCACCAGCTCCACCGACCTCAAGCTCGTCGGCAAGCCCAAGCCCTCCGAGGCCTCCGCCTCCCAGCCCAAGGCCAAGTCGCCCAACGCCAGCCCCGATGGCGACGACGACGACGCGACGCCCGATGCCGACGCCGCCATGGACGTCCACCTCCGCGAGGCCGAGCGCATCCTCCTCGACCTCATCCAGTTCACCCAGGCCACCACGCCCGGCAACCGCACCACGGCCTCGACGTCCCCCAGGTCGCGTTGACACGGACAAGCACGGCGACCGACGTCACCGAGCCGTTGATGGGCCGATGGGCGTTGCCACCCTCGTCCACCCTTCCAACTGCGACCCCATCCGCCGCAGGTCCGCCTGCAGCCACCGCCCCACGCTCCCGGAGCCCGGCAGCCGTGTGCCGGCCACCAGCGTCCGGTTGAGGTACTCCGCGTACCGCACCTCCAGCACGCACGGAAACAAGCACAGCACCTCGGCCATCCCCGGCCAGGAACCGTCCGCGTCCGACACCAGGTTGAACACGGCCATGCCCCCGCGCCCGAGCTTCCGCCCGATCAGCCGCGGCAACGTCCGCCGGCAATCCGCCGGCTTGTGCACGTCCCCGTCGCGCGGCTCCGACAAGTCCTCGAGCACGCACGCAAACCTCCGACGTTGCCCCCGAAGCCACGCCGTGGCGTCCGCCTGCCGCCATGCGACGTCCTCCGCCCACGCCGGGCACCATTGCTGGAACAACCGGTGGCCCGTGGCATCCAGGTCCACCGCCTGCAAGGGGCGGTCGCAACCCAGCGCCCGCATGGGCGCCAGGATGCCGCCCGCACCAAACCCTAGCACGGCGACCTCACCCGGCGGGGCCAGCCGATGCACCAGGCTCGCCAACACGTCGAACACGCTGTGGGTCGGCCCCGGCATCAGCCGCAGCTCGCTCAAGACCACGTCGCCCTGCGCGAGCCGAATGCCGCCCGGCACCGGCACCACCCGCGTGACGGGTGCTGCGCCG
This sequence comes from Verrucomicrobiota bacterium, assembly GCA_046090125.1. GTDB lineage: Bacteria > Verrucomicrobiota > Verrucomicrobiia > Limisphaerales > UBA9464 > UBA6176. The sequence continues at coordinate 3,596 of JBJSZF010000631.1, read as the reverse complement.
GGTGGCATTGCTTCGAGGTTCCGCTTGCGAAGTGGCATGGGATTGGCTTTCTACGCGGCTTCCGCGCGCCTCCGGGCGACCTCGCCGGGACGCGCAACACGAAGCACGTTTCACTCTTGGCCTAGGAAGCACGAATGACGAACGGAACGCGACCCTCGAACGTCCCGCTCCAGCGCCTGCAGGCGCGCGGCACGGTCAAGCCCGTCAACTTCATCTGCATCGCCCCGCAGGCGAGCCAGGTGACCATCGTGGGCGACTTCAACCAGTGGAACCCCGCCGCGAACCCCATGACCCGTCACGTGGACGGCTCCTGGCACGCCTCCATCCCCCTCAAGCACGGCGGGCACGCGTACCAGTTCCTCGTGGATGGCCAGCCCACCAACGATCCCCGCGCCCAGGGCCTCACCCGCAACGCCCAGGGCGAGCGCGTCTCCATGGCCTTCGTGAGCTGACTCCACCTGCCGTGTCCGCAACGCCGATGGCGGCGGGTTCCTGAGCCGTGCCTTACCGCGCCTCGCCCTCGAACCGCACCGCCCCGTTCGTCCCGATCACGAGCCCCACGCGATACGCGCCGCTGTTCTCGAGGTAGCCTAGGTTCCCGGAATCGTGCGAACCCCCGGCCTCGAAGACGGCACGCACGTGGGTGTCCCCGGACGGCCGCACCCGCAACGCCGTCCGCTCCCCGGGGGCCAGGAAGGCGATGGCGTTGGTGAAGCCCACGCCTGACACCACCACGTTGCTGATCGTCACCCCGGACGCGTTGGTCACCACGACTACCGGCCCCCGTCGACATCCGCTTTCCAAGGCAAGGAATGCCGCCGCCACGGCCACCGCACGCAACGGCCTCGTGTTCACGCCAGGAGTTCCTTGGCCACCCGCGCCTCGTCCGTGGGCCCGATAAGCCGTTGGTTCAAGCCTTGGTACCGATAGGAGAGCGTGAACGGGTCGAGCCCCAGCAGGTGCAGCAACGTCGCCTGCAAGTCCCGCACGCCCACCTTGCCGCTCGCCACCGAGTACCCGAACTCGTCCGTCTCGCCGTGCAGGTGGCCCCTGCGGAACCCGCCGCCCGCCATCCACGCAGAGAAGCAGTTGGGGTGATGGTCCCGACCCAGGTACGAGGAGCCGCCGCGCGCCTCGTTCATGGGCGTCCGCCCAAACTCGCCGCCCCACACCACCACCACCTCGTCGAGGAGGCCGCGTTGCTTCAGGTCCCGGACCAACGCCGCGCTCGCCTGGTCCACGTCCCGGCACTTCCGCGGGAACTGCTCCAGCAGGTCGTCGCCCGGCCCCGTCCCGTGGATGTCCCAGCCCCAGTCGTAGAGCTGCACGTAGCGGACGCCCCGCTCCACCAACCGGCGTGCCAGGAGGCAATTGTTGGCAAACGACGCCTCCCCAGGCTTGGCACCGTACATCTCGAGCACGTGCGCCGGCTCGCGCCGGATGTCGAACGCATCGGGCACCGACACCTGCATGCGGAACGCCAGCTCGTATTGCTCGATGCGCGTCAGGGTCTCGGGGTCGCCCGACGCGCGCGCCTCGGACTCGTTGAGGTCGCGCAGGGCGTCGAGCGTGCGACGCCGCGCGGCGCGATCCATGCCCGGGGGATTGGACGAATAGAGGATGGGCTCGCCGGCCGAGCGGCATTGGACGCCCTGGTGCACGCTGGGCAGGAAGCCCGAGGACCACAGCGCCTTGCCGCCCGTGGGGTCCGTGCCACCCGAAAGCAGCACCACGAAGCCGGGCAGGTCTTGGTTGAGCGTGCCGAGGCCGTAGGTGGCCCAGGAGCCGAGGCTCGCGTTGCCCGCGCGCATCGAGCCCGTATAGAGGAACAGCTCGGCCGGCGCATGGTTGAACTGGTCCGTCCACATCGAGCGCACCAGCGTCACGTCGTCCGCCACGGACCGGAAGTGCGGCAACACCTCGGAGACGTGCATCCCCGCCTGCCCCACGCGCGAGAACTGGTAGGGCGAGCCCAGCAGCTTGGGGCGGCCCCGGATAAAGGCGAACTTCTTGCCCGCGATCAGCTCGTCCGGGCAGTCCTGCAAGTGCCGTTCCTTGAGCGTCGGCTTGAAGTCGAACAGGTCGAGCGTGGGCGGCGCGCCGCTCATGTGGAGGTAGATGACGGCTCGGGCGCGGGCGGGGCGGGATGGCGGGCGGACGGCGAGGGGACTGGGCGCCGCCTGGCCGCGCACGCCCGTCGCGCCGTCTCGCGCGAGCAGCTCGCCCAAGGCCAGGGATCCCACGCCCAGCCCTCCGGCTCGAGAGAAGAACTGGCGCCGCGTCAACGCCCGGGCGCGCAGCATTCGGGGGTCATCCATGCCGACAAGGTTGACCGTGGAACACGGCCGACGTCCACGCGGAAGTTTGCACCGCCTCGCATCCCGAATCGGGTCGCAGGGCCTGCGCCTGGCCTTCGAGGCGCGTTCTTCAGCCAAGGGCGAGGGATCATCCCCGCATGGAGTCCCGGCTTCAGCCGGCGAAACGTTCGCCACGTCGGGAATGCACGAGGTCCCGATGCGCGGCTTGCCTCGGAAGGTCACGCCGATACAAGGCTGGCCCCCGCCTCCCGCCCCTCGCGTCCCGCTTCCCGCTCCCCGCTACTGCTTGAACGTCTTGCCCGTGAGGTCGTTGTCCTCCCAGCCCCGACGGCTATGGAAGGCCCACCAATCGTACTCGTCCGGCTGGCGTTTCTCGGGCGCGGCGTGGTTGTCCGCAAAGATGAGGTTCAGGCGCGTGCCATGGGCGGACTTGTCCCAGGTCCAGTAGGGGATTTCCCAAAGGAGCACGGCGCGGGACGGGCTGGCGATGTCGCCGTCGCGGCGGCCCGACACGGGGCGCTGGGTCTCGTAGCCGCCGTCCTTGCGCAGGTAGATGTGGTTCCAGATGTAGGTGACGTGGTCGTTGTCGCGCAGGAAGTTGTTGAGCATGCCCACGGCCGGGTCCTTGGCCTTGAGGCCGGACGGGCAAGAGAAGATCCCGGGCTTGGGCATGGACGAGACCTTGCCGGTGTAGTTGGTCGGCTTGTTGGAATTGCGGGTGAGGTACTTCTCGAGGATCTCCGGCAGCCAGACGTTGTCGGGCCGCAGGGCATGGTCGCCCGCCCAGGCACGACCCCAGTTGCGCACCAGGGGCAGCCGGTCGGAAAAGTCGCCGCTGTACACCGCGACGGAGAGGCCGATCTGTTTCTGGCTGTTGAGGCAGTACGTCTCGTGCGCCTTCGCGCGGGCCTTCGCCAACGACGGCAGCAACATCCCCGCAAGGATGGCAATGATGGCGATGACGACCAGCAACTCGATGAGCGTGAAGGCGCGTACTCCAGTCGGGGATTTCACGTCATCTTCATCCCCCCGACCCGCCCCGTCTTTCAAGGACCAACTTTCAGGGGCAAGGGCTCCAGGCGCATCGGGCGGTCGTGCTCCAGATAATCTCGGCACGCGGACAGGAAGTCCGCCCGCGTCTCCACGCGGCGGATCCGGTGCAGGAAGGGCGCGGCCGGCTCCATGCCCTCGCCCACGAAGTTCATGTACTTTTTCATCTTCTCCACCTGCAACCGCTCGCGGAACCCCTCGTGCGGGGCCGTCTCCTCGTACAACGAC
>JBJSZF010000630.1:0-3725 GCA_046090125.1 Verrucomicrobiota bacterium | reverse complement strand
GCGGAGGTCCGCGCCCGAGATGGTCTTGATCGGCGTCTCGTAGCCCTTCACGTCCGGCGTGAACGCGTGGTGCAGCTCCAGCCGGTCGTTGATCATCCAGTTTTCCGGGACCCACTCCGTGTAGCCGTACCCGGAGACCTTACGGCTCTCCTGCGTCTCGCCGTAGGCCCGGTTGACCACCTTGGTGTCCTCCGAGACGAGGTAGGTGGCCGTCAACTGGGACGAGAACCGCTTGCCGGCCGCGCTGTCGGAGGGCGCGTTGATGGTCTGCCACGGATACACCTTCACGCGCCGCGCCTGGGCGGGGTCCAGAAGGGCGAAGTTGGCGTTGATGCCGAAGGGCCCGATGGAGTTCAAGGGGTCGCCAAACCGGTTATTGGGCTGCACGGGCCCGGCGATGTAGGTCCACGTGTCGATCAGCTCCTGCGTGACGCGGTTGATGCCCACGACCTCGTTGAAGCGGCTCGTGTAGGCCTGGGCGTTGAGGTCGAGCGTGAGCTTCTCCGTCGCCTTCACGGACAACGCCGCGAAGATGTCCTGGGTGTTGTCCTTGACGTTCTGGTAGTAGCCCTCCGCCTCGCGCCCGAGGTAGCTCACGCGATACGCGACCTTGTCGTTGATCGGGCCGCCCACGTCCAAGACCCACTCCGGGTTGAAGTAGCTTTGCCCGCCCGGCACGAACGTCCCCCAGCGCGTGATCATGTCGCCGCGGAACTGGTCGAAGTAGGGGGACTTGGTCACGAAGTTGACGTAGCCGCCCGGGCCTTGCCCTTGCGGCCCATACACGGCGGAGCCCGGGCCCTTCACGATGTCCATGGCCTCCACCTGGTTGAAGCTGGCCAGCAATGAGTTGCGGCTATAGATCGTCCGCTGGCCGTTCTGGTAGATCTCACTGAGCTCGCCCCGGATGACCGGCACGTTCGCCAACCCGTAGCGCGACGGCGTGTACACGCCCGGCGCGTACTGGTTGAAGTCCGTCGCCCTGCTGATCGCGCGCGCCTCCATCTGCGCCTTGGTCACCAGGCTGACCGAACGCGGCGTGTCCAGGATCGACCGGTCGTCGCCCATCACGGACTCCACGGGCCGAGCCGTCGGCAGCACCGTCTCGCTCAGCGACAATCCCTGGACCACCACGCGGTCCATCGTGTTGGTCACCACGGCGGCCGGGGCCGCGTTGGTTCCCTGCGCCGCCAGTTGCTGCGCGGCCATCGCCGTCGCCATGCCGCCGAGCCGCAGGGCCAGGCGACGATCCGTCCTTCGGGGTCTTGGGTGCTTCATGTTGGTTTCTCCTGAATTGCGATCCATCCGGGGCCGCGAACTGTTCCCGGCACCACCGGACCGTCCGCATGGAGCATCCCATCTGCCAACGCCCGGCGAAGGGGCGGGCGCTTCTTCAAGCCATGGTCAAACACCCGCAGGCACGGCATCGCGAAGCGTTGCCGGAATCATCTTCATCCATCCCATGACCCAACATGCTGCGACAGGCCAAGGCCCGCCGTGGCGCATCCCGCTGTCGCGTTGTGTCCAATCTGGGCCATTCCCACCCGCTTCCACGACCGCGCCAACGACGCCGCCCATCGCACCAACATCCATTCCGAGCCCGCCGCGCCCACCCATTGGATTCCAAGGGGCCTCCCCGGCTTCGCCCACGGGCACGCCTGTGTCACCACCGGGAGGCCCGCCACGCTGGCCGGCGTCGTCAGGGACAAGATGCGTCCCCGCACTGGCCCATGGTCTGCGCCCGCGTCCAGGCGCGTCACGGCGCACGCAGGGACGGCGAGGACGCAACCGCTGCCCAGCCACTTGGCCATCCGCCTCCGAAACGCCACCACGCCGCGACGCAGCGAACGCTCGTCGCCCATGCCCAGGCTGCGGCCCCACTCCAATCGCTGGCGCACGGCCGCCCCATACGATCCGGGGTCCAACTCCAGCCTTCCCCGATGCACCCCCCACGCCTCGCGGGCCTGCAATGGCGCGAAGAGGGCCGGAGCCTCCGCCAACCACGGGATGTCTTGCGCCTCGAACTCAACGCCCGCCGCCCCAAGCGCCCCCTTCAAGCCCGACCATGTCTCCCGAACGTCGGCGTCGCACGCGTCCAGCAACGGGCCATCGATCACCACGATCCGGGGCCGCGCAAAACGCACGTCCTGACCGGGCAGCAAACGCTCCGCCACCCGCTCCAACTCCAACACATCCCGGCCAATCCAGCCCAACGTGTCGAAGCTCCGTGCCAAGGGCCGCACGCCGTCATGACAGCGAAACCACCCGGGCGCACGAATGCTGGCCAGGCCGCACAACGACGCGGGCACGCGCAGCGAGCCGCCCGTGTCCGTTCCCAACCCGACGTCTGCCGCCCCGCCCAGCACCGTTGCGGCCGCCCCGCTGCTGGAACCGCCCGTCAGCCGCCCCGCGTCTCCCGGCATCGTGCAATGCCCCCACCACGGGTTCTCCCCCGTCAGGCCGTAAGCGTGCTCGTTGAGGTGCGTCTTGCCCACCATCCAGGCACCCGCCGCACGCCACAACGACACCAACGCCGCGTCGCGTGCCGCCACCGGCTCCGGCATTCCCGAAGGCCGACCGCCCGACGTCGTCGGCCACCCGGCGACGTCCATCAGGTCCTTCACCGACACCGCGAGCCCCTCCAAGGGCCGTGGCACGTCACCCAAGCCGCTCGCGGCATCGCGCTCCATCCGCGAGGAACTATATGCGAGGAACGCCCTGCTGGGAGCCAGGGCGCGGGCGGCGTGGTCGAGGGCAGCCAGTCGCTCCTGCCACGATGTCCTTGCCGTTCGTTCCATGGGGGCGACGCGTGCATTCCGCGTGCCGTCTGGGTTTCCTTCGCATCTTGGAACGCCCCTTGCTTCACGGCTTCCCATGGGAGCCAACCGGCGACAGGGGGCATCGACGCAGGACATGGAACGAATGAGGGGCCTTGCTGCATCGACGGCGACGCACCTCGGCACCGCCAAGCAATCCCCCTTCTGTGCGGACATCATCCATGTCGCCAGCGGACGGCGGCTCGTTCGTCGCCTCAACGCCGTCGCGGCGGAGCACGACCCGACGTCGCACGCGGAGGTGCGAGCGATTCGTGCGGCCACCAAGAAGCTCAAGGCCACCTCCCTCAAGGGCTACGCGCTCTATACCACCTGCGAGCCCTGCCCCATTTGCATGGCCGCTGCCCTCTGGGCTGGTGTGGACCGTGTGATCTACGGCGCGACGATCTCGGACGCCGCGCGGTTCTGTTCCCAGATTTACACATCCGCCCGCCAGTTGACCCGGCGCAGCGACCTGAAGTGCGAGGTGGTCGGCCCAGTGGAACGATCCGCCTGCGTCGCGCTTTTTGAGGACCCCCGCATGACCGCCGCCATGAAGCTTTGGAGGCACCAGAAGCCCGGCAAGGGCTGACCCGCGACGGATCCCCCACCCAACGCCCGTGCATTCTCGGCAAACCCCCACATCCCCCATGCCCCAGCATCACCCCGTTGATTGGCTCCCCCTCCTCGAGCAAACCCTTCGCCCCGGCCGCGTGGTGACGACGCCCACGGAGGTCGAGCGGTTGTCGAAGGACTTCTACTGGTATTCGCCCGTGCTCGAGCGGCAGCTCCGGGACAAGCGCGGCGACGTCGCGGTGCAGGTGCGCGACCTGGACGACGTCCGGGCCGTGCTGGCGTTCGCGGCGCGGCACGGCGTGCCGGTGACGGTGCGCGGGGCCGGGACGGGCAACT
>JBJSZF010000629.1:0-2136 GCA_046090125.1 Verrucomicrobiota bacterium | reverse complement strand
CAATCCCGGCCGGGGTCGCGGCTCCCTGGATGAACTCCGGCATGACCTCCTCGCCCGCGAGCAGGTTCGGCATCGCCAGGTGCGGAACCGTCACCAGGCGACGCCCGACCTGGTACGTGAGCCACGACGTCCGGTACATCGCGAGCGTCGGCACCCCATGCCACGCGCACTCCAGCGTCACCGTGCCCGTCGAGGCGATGGCCAACGTCGCGCGCCGCAACGCCTCGCCCAGGCCTCCCACCTCCGGCTTCACAACATCCCCCGAAAGCCGCGTCGCCAAGGCCGCCATCCGGTCCGACGGCACCACCATGCGCGGCCGAAACGAGGCGGCTCCCGCAAGGATCCGCAGGGCCTCCACCTGCACGGGGACATGACGCTCCAGCTCGCCCGCGCGGCTCCCGGGCAACAGCAGCACCTCGGGGACCTCCGTCGCCACGGGCGACCGGTCGCGTCCGCTCCAACGGTCCACCAAGGGATGCCCAACGTGCTCGACGCGCAGGGCCGGCGCACGGCGGGCGTACCAGTCCTTCTCGAATGGGAGGATGGACAGGAGCAGGTCATGGGTTTGCTCCAGGGTGCGCGCCCGGCCGGGGCGCGAAGCCCACACCTGTGGGGACACCAGTTGGACGATCCACGGGCTCCACCCCGGCACGCCACGCGCGCGTCTCCGGATGGCCTTGGCAAAACGCAGGTTGAACCCCCCGAAATCCACGCCGAGGACGAGGGCAGGCCGGGTGGCAACGCAATGCTCCACGAGGTCGTGGAACAACCGGCGAAACGTCCACAGCCGACGCAGCACCTCCCAAAGCCCGATCACGGCATGACGCGTGAGGTCGGTGCGCAGCTCCATGCCCGCCGACGCCAACGCAGGCCCGCCGGCCCCGACGCAGCGGAGGCCGGGCTCGGTCTCGCGCCACGCTCGCACGACATCCGCAGCCAGCTCATCCCCGCTCGGATCCCCCGCAACGATGTAGGCCGTGCGCCCGTCCATGGCGGCATCGTGCCGCGCCCCCGTCGGCCGGGCGACGCCAATTCCAAAAAACCGGGGCTCAAGAACTCGTCGCACCCCACAGACCATCGTCGGCCATCAGCCGTTGCAGGAGCCGCTCGTCGGCGGGCGGGAATTCGTGCCGGCACAATTCCTCGCGCCCGACCCATGCCACGGCGTCGCATTCGATGGGGCGCGCCTCGCCGTCTTCGGGGGCCAAGCAAACAAAGAAGCGCAGCCGAACCGTCTTGCCCGGATAGGCATGAACGACTTCCTCGTACAGGTGAAGGGGAACGACCCGCAGGCCGACCTCCTCGACCAACTCACGGACGAGCGCCTGTTCCCACGACTCGCCCGGGGAAACCTTGCCGCCGGGGAACTCCCAGAGCCCGCCGAGGTGCTTGCCTTGGGGCCGACGCGTGATGAGGAGCCGACGGCCGCGCAGGACCAACCCGGCGGCCACGTCGATGATGCCCGGCTCGGGCATGGGTGGGCGGAAGACGACTTACTGCCCGGGCTTCGCCGGAGCCGGGGCGGGCGCGGGAGCCGGGCCCACCTTCAACGCGTTCGTGATGGAAGCGGCGGCCGATGCGGCGGGCTTGTCGAGTTCCGGATGGGCCTTCAGCAGCGTGGCCTTCTGGCGGAGGGCGTCGCCCGCCACGTCACGATCCTTGTCCTTGGCGAGCTCGTCGTAGAGGGCGAGGGCCTCGCGATGTTGATTGAGGGACTCGTGCACGCGGGCCTTGCCGATGCGCGCCTGCCCGGCCACAAGCGACGCGGCGGGATGGGAAATGACGGACTGATAGGCGGCAAGCGCATCCGCCCCGCCCTTCTCCGCATCAATGCAGGTGGCGACGCCGTAGAGGGCGATGGCCCCAAGGACGTTGCGTTCGCCGGCCGCTTTCTCGAACTGGGCGCGCGCCTCGGCAAACTTGCCCGCAACGAACAATTCGCGTCCGGCCAGCAACGTGGCGTGAACGGCCGCGGGAGCACCGGAGTGTTGCTGCGCAACGGCCAGGAGCTTGGACACGTCGAGCTTGGCCTCTTCCGAACGCCCGGGCTGCACCACGTCGAGGAGGGCGGAGCTGGCATCGCGGACCTTCGACTCCTGCATGTGGCGGTAGATCATCGTGGCCCCGATGACCACG
>JBJSZF010000628.1:0-5881 GCA_046090125.1 Verrucomicrobiota bacterium | reverse complement strand
CCCAGGCGCGTGGGCGCCATCTTCGGGGGAGTCTCGGACACGCCGCACTAGGAACCCGAACCGCGTGCCGGGCGCAAGCCTCGAAGACGCGTGGGGAGGGGGGAGGGGGGCGGGGGGCGGGGGGCGAGAGGCGTGGATCGGGAGGCGGGGCCATCCTCCCCCGAGTCCTCCGAGTCTTCGTGAGAGGCTCGAACCGAGCACCCATCGATGGCAGGGAGGGTGTCCGTGAAGGAGGCGCGGGGAACTCAAGGTGAATGCCCCCGGCATCCAGCCTCCTCGCGCGGGGCCTGTCTCACGGCTTCCCTTTCCACGTCCGATCCGTTCCCATTTCGCGCAACAACACATTCCCATGACTGCACGAATTGGATTGGTCGGCCTCGGCCGAATGGGGGCCAACATGGCCCGTCGCCTGAAGGACAGCGGGTTCCACGTCACGGTGGTGCATGACGCGCGGCCGGGCGTGGCGGAGGAGCTGGCTCGGGAGCTGGGCGCGACGGCCCCGGGCACGCTCGCCGGCGTCACGGCGGCGGCGGACGTCGTGTTCACCGTGGTGACGGACGACGCGGCGATGGACCGCATCTTCGCGCGCAAGGGCGAATCGTTGTTGTCCGGGGCGCAGGGGCGCGTGTTCGTGAACTGCGCGACGCTGAACCCGGCGACGCACGTGGAGGTGGAGAAGCGCGCCCTCAAGGCGGGCGCGGCGACCCTCGAGGCCTGCATGGCGTCGAGCATCAACCAGGCCCGCAACGGGACGTTGTACCTCATGGTGGGCGGGCCGGACTCGGTCCTCGAATGCGTGCGCCCGTTGCTGGAGGCGTTGTCCGACGGGGGCAAGCTGCTGCGGCACATCGGCGCGACGGGCCGGGCCGCGCAGGTCAAGGCCCTGGTCAACATGGTCATGAACATCAACACGGCGGGGCTCGCCGAGGGCCTGGGCCTCGCCCATGCGCTGGGGCTCGACCTGGCGCTGGTGCGGGAGGTGTTCTCCCAGACGGGCGCCGCGTCCCGCGTCCTGGTGACCGACGGCGAGGACATGCAGAACCGGGACCATTCGTGCTTCTTCAGCGCCGCCCATGCCGCGAAGGACAGCGGAATCGCCCTCGCGCTCGGCAAGAAGTCCGGCCTGCGACTCCCCTTGGCGGAGGCCACGCTGGCGCAGTATCGGCGCATGGTCGCCAGCGGGTTGGGCGAGCTCGACAAGTCCGGCATCTCCGAGCTGACGTTCAAGGGCCGCAGCCCGCGCAAGAAGGCGGCAGCGAAGCGCAAGGCGGGCACCGCCGCGAAGGCGTCCCCGGGCGCCAAAGCGTCGAAGGCGTCGAAGCCTGCCGCCCGTCGTCCCGCACGGCGCGCCTGACGGCCGCGCGGGTTCCCGGCCTGGGCGGACCCCATGAAGGCAGCGATCGAGCGAGGGGCGGTTCCCGGAACCATCGTGCGGGCCCTCGCCCGGACGATGGTGCTGATGCCGATGCTGAAGCTGATGCTGATGCTGGCTTCCGAACGTAGCGCGGCGGAGGGCTTGCAGCAGGGCACGCCGGCCGCGCGCTTGGCGGCGGCGACCCATTGCGTGGCCTGCCACGCGTTGCCCGACCCACGCCACCTCGACCGGGCCACGTGGACGAACGAGCTGCTGCCCAAGATGCGCGTCATGGTGGGCCTGGAACCCCCCACGACGGAGGCCGGCTTCCAGGACATCGACGTCTTGAAGGCGGGCAAGGCGTTCCCGGAACGTCCCCTCATGACGCGCGCCCAGTTCGACCTCGCCGCGTCCTGGTTCGTGGACAACGCGCCGGAATCCCTCGCCGGCACCAACGACCCGGCGCGCGTCCGCGTCGAGTTGCCGGGCTTTGACGTGGTCGCGTTGAAGGAACGCCATGAGCCGCCGCTCACCACCCTTGCGCGCATCGACCCGAAGGGGCGTCGCGTGTTCCTCGGCGACGTGGGCTTCCAGGGGTACAACGTCCTGGGGCCCGCGCTCGACGTCCGCGAGGGCATTCGCATCGGCAACATTCCCGTGGCGGTGGCGGTGGATGGCGCGGACGACTGGGTCGCGTGCATCGGGCACTTCTTTCCGAGGGAGGAGCCGCGCGGGCAGGTGGTCCGCATGCGCCGCAAGCCGGACGGCACCCAGGACCGGCTCGACGTAGCATCGGGGTTGCCGCGCTTGGCGGACCTGCGGTTGGCGGACCTGAACGGCGACGGGCGCGGCGACTTCGCGTTGTGCGCCTATGGGAACTTCCTGGGGCGCTTCTCGTGGTGGGAGGGCAAGGGGAACGACCGGTGGGAGGAGCACGTGCTGCTCGACAAGCCGGGGGCCGTCCGCTGCGAGCCGGTGGACTTCAACCGGGACGGCAAGACGGACCTCTTGGTGCTGGTGGCGCAGTGGACGGAGAGCCTCCTGTTGTTCGAGGGGGACGGGCGCGGCGGCTTTGTGCGGCGCACGTTGTTCCAGAAGCCGCCGAGCTGGGGGCACAGCGGCATGGACGTGGCCGACGTGGATGCGGACGGATGGCCGGACGTGGTGGTGGCCAACGGGGACAACGCGGACTTCCCCACGTCCCCGCCGCGCGCGCACCACGGGCTGCGGATATACCTCAACCGCGGCGGGACGCGGGTGGAGGAGGCGTGGTTCGGCCCCATGCATGGCTCCTACCGCGTCGTGGCGCGGGACCTGGACATGGACGGCGACATGGACCTCGCGGCGACGTCGTTCTTCCCGGACTACGATCGGTCGCCGCGCGAGGGGTTCTTGTTGTTCGAGAACGTGGGCGGGAAGGGACGTTGGAACTTCCAAGCGGCAACGTTCCGGCAGTCGGTGGCCGGCCGTTGGTTGGCGATGGACGCCGGGGACGTGGACGGGGACGGCGACGACGACATCGTGCTGGGATCGTTGGTGCGGATGCCCACGGCGGTTCCCGCGAAGCTCAAGGAACAATGGGAAAAGCAGGGGCCTTCCCTCGTCCTCCTGCGCAATCGCGCGCGATGACGGTGGGGGGGCGGGATGGCCCTCATGCCGGAAAATCCGGAGGTGACGCCGCCGGGCGGAGGCAGCCGGGATCGCCCACGTGCTCGGGCGCAACCCCCAGTGTCAGAACCCCTGGGGCCGCGCCGTGTGCCATGCCGTGGCGCGTTGGTACGCTCGGGCGACCTTCAGGAGTCGCTCTTCCCCAAACCACCGCCCCAGGAGGCACATGGTGTTGGGCTTGCTGCCGTCCTTCGGCCCGTTGGGCAGGACGACGCAGGGATGGCCGGAGAAGTTGCCAAGCACGAGCGCGTCGCCTGTCCAGGGCGGCGCCACCACGGCGTCGAAGCGCGCCAAGAGGGTCTCCATGTCGCGCGCCAAGGTCATGCGGGCGCGGTTGGCCTCGAGGTACTCCACCGCCGGGATCAGGCGCGCGGCCCGGAACTGGCTGGGCCAGTTCCACTCCTCTTGTTGCACCAACCCGTCGGCAAGCCCGTCCCGAACCCATGGCTCGAAGCTGGCCGACGCCTCCGCGTGAAGGATGAGCATCAGCGGCCCGCGCGGGTGGGCCGGCAGGGCGACCTCGGTGACCTCCGCGCCCAGCCCGCGCAGCACGGCGACGGCCGCGTCGTGCCGGGCAGACCCCTCCTTGTCGCGGGCGACGTCCGCCCGGAGCACGCCCACCTTGAACCCGCGGATCGCCGCCGCGTTGTCCCAACGAAACCCGGCGTTCACGGCGGCGGGGTCGTCGTTGTCGGGGCCTTGGATGGCCGCCAGCACGAGCGCGGCATCGTCGGCGCTGCGCGTCAGCGGGCCCAGCTTGTCGAGCGACGGGCACAACGCCATGGCGCCCGTTCTCGGAACCCTTCCAAAGGTCGGACGCAACCCCGTGACGCCGCACACGGTGGCGGGCGACACGATGGAACCGAGGGTCTCGGATCCGATGGCAAACGGGACCAGGCCGGCCGCAACGGCGGCGGCCGATCCGGCGGACGAGCCACTGGAGCCGGAGGAAGGATCCCACGGGTTGCGCGTCTTGCCCCCATGCCACACGTCGCCCATGGCCAGCTCGCCGAGGCTGAGCTTGGCCACGAGCACGGCCCCTGCCTCCTCCAGCCGCCGGATCACGGTGGCGGACTGCGTGGCGAGCGTGTTGGACCGGACGGCCACGCCCCATGACGTGGGAAGCCCGGCCACGTCGAGCAGGTCCTTGGCCCCGAAGGGCACGCCATGCAACGGCCCGCGCCACCTGCCGCCGCGCAACTCCGCGTCGGCTCGCCGTGCGGACGCGAGCGCGCGTTCGTCGCACCACGCGACGACGGCGCGGAGCGTGGCGTCGTGACGACGAAGACGATCGAGGCTGAGCCGGACCAGTTCCTCCGACGTCACCTGCCGTGACCGGAGCAACGCGGCCAACTCCGCGACGGAAAGCCACGCGAGGTCCTCGTCGCGGGCGGGACGCCGGATTCCTTCCGGCGGTTTCCAGCGCGGGCCGTCGGGCATGGGCGGGACGGTTGCGAAGGGACGGAACACGAGCGGTTGCGAGACCTCGGGCGGCGCGGGCCGGGCGCGGATGGCGTCGATGGCCTCGCGCGACTCGCCGGCGGCGGGCGCCAGTTGACGGGCTTGATCGGCCGTGAAGGGCAGCCCCAGCCAGCGAAGGGCGGTGCCGGGTTCAACGGCCGGATCGGCCGCCGTCTGCGCGCGAACGGAAGCGAGAAGGGCGAGCAAGGCCCATGGGGCGAGCCACCATGCACGCACGAGACGGGAGCGGGGTGTCATGGGAGGGGCGGGGAGCGGGGAGCGGGGGGCGAGGAACGGAGAATCTTTACTTCGTGGGGGCGGTGACGGTGAGCCAGAGGTCCTCGATGGAGTCGCGCACGACGCGTCGGAAGCCTTGGGGCACGCCGTTGTTCTCGCCGGCGCTGACGAGGTCCATGCGCACGGTGGTGACGCGTCCATCCTTGGCGTCCTTGACCTGCACCCGGATGGGCACGGACGCGGGGGCGGCGTTGGTGGCGGCGACGACGCGGAGGGTCACCGATGCATCCTTGCCGGCCGCCTCCACGGGGAGGGCGGTCACGCCGTTGGGCAATCCCTCGATGGACACGGACAGCGGGGCGTCGTGGCCATGGACGCGCCCGAGGGCGACCACGATGTCGTTGGTCTTGCCGGGCGCGAGGGTGAAGGCGTTGTCCGTCACGGTGGGGCGCATCGATGGCACGGGACGAGCCACGGACAGGTGGTACCAGCGGTCATGCCCCCCGAGCTGAAGCAGGCTTCCCACGGCGATGCCATACGTGCCGTCGGCCGGGGCCGTCCATTCGAGGCGCGGATCGCTGCCCGTCGCGTCGTCGTTGCGGGCGAGTTCCTTGCCGTTCGCGTCCTCGACCCGCACCCAGCCATCCAACGCGAAGCCGAGGGCGGCGGATTGCACGGCAACGACGAGCTTCTCGTCCTTTCGGACCTTCACCTGGAATCGGTCGATGTCGCCCTCGCGGTCGAGGTTGCCGGTGCGCCCGCCCGGGACGTCCATGGGTTCCGCCTTCGCGACGTCGTCGTTGGGCTCGGTTTCCATCGCCTCGGGTCCGTCGCCCACGATGAGGTCCACGAGCGCCGGTCGGCCCTGGACGTGGAAGGGGAACTTGGCGACGCCGGGCGGAATCTTCGTGGCGTCGAAGGCGACGGGGGCGTTCGACGCGGCGCCGAGGTTCCAGCCGACGGGCCGGAGCGACGCGGTGGTGCCGCGTTGCACGCCCAGCGGGAGGGCATGGCGGACGACCGGCCCCGCGTGGACATGCAGACGATAGACCGAATGCGGCTTGCCCGAGAGCCGGATGTCGGAGTCGGCGGGGTAGGGGAACGTGAAGAACTGCAGCACGTGCGGCCCGCCGGTGGTGGCGGTCCATGCGAGCAGGGGGT
>JBJSZF010000627.1:0-7254 GCA_046090125.1 Verrucomicrobiota bacterium | reverse complement strand
GCGTTCACGCGGCCGGCCTCGACCACTTGGGAAAGCTTGGCCTGCACGGTGGCGGCCTCGACGCCGTGGACGCGGAGGGTGACGACGCCGGCCGAGTCGTCCTTTGCCTTGAGCTGGGCGGGCGTGCCATCCGTCACGACGCGGCCGCGGTCGATGATGATGGCGCGGGAACAGCAGGCCTCCACCTCTTCGAGAATGTGCGTGCTGAACACGATAGCCTTGGTCTCGCCCATGCGCCGGATCAACTGCCGGATCTCGTGCTTTTGGTTGGGGTCCAAGCCGTCGGTGGGCTCGTCCAGGATGAGGACCTCGGGATCATGGATCAGGGACTGTGCGAGGCACGTCCGGTGGCGGAAGCCCTTGGACAGAGTGTCCACGCTTTGGTGGAGGACGTTCTGCAGGAAGCACAACTCCGTGACGCGCTGGAGGGCTGCCTGCCGTGCCGCGCCGGATAGGCCGCGCATCTCGGCGGCCCACGCAAGGAAGCCGGCGACCGTCATGTCCGGGTAGCTGGGCGCACTCTCGGGCAGGTAGCCCATCAGCTTCTTGGCCGCGATGGGGTTCTCCGAAACGTCATGACCGCCAATGGTCACCCGGCCGGAGGTGGCGGGCATGAATCCCGTCACGATGCGCATTGTGGTGGACTTGCCCGCGCCGTTGGGCCCGAGGAATCCGAGGACCTCGCCCCGCTTGACCTCGAAGGAGATGTTGTCCACGGCGCACTTGGCGCCGAACCGCTTCACAAGGTTTTCGACCGTGATCATGCTCGAACTGGTGGACCGGCTTTCCTCGCGCATGGAAGCGGGACCGAAGGAAAGAAATGGTCCCGACCCGTCACGCGAGCGGCCAGTCGACTTTTGCGTCGCTTCTGCGAGCGCCGACTAAACCGCAGAACGATCTCTTGTCCAAAGGAATTTTTCGCGCCAAGGCGAGGGCTCAGGGTTCCTGTCGTGACGGTGCCGGGGCGGCCGCGCTGTCGGCCGCCGCGACCGAGAGCCAGCGCCGGACGTAGGCGTCGAGCAGGTCGAGACGGAACTGAAGTTCCTCGTGGGGCGGGCCGGGGCTCCCTTTGCGGCTGTCAATGCCTCCGCGAGTTACCGGCAAAACTGCCGATTTGACGACTGGGTGGAAACTCGGAGTCCAGGAAGCCCCTGGTCTAACCCTCGCCGGGAAGCCCGACATGCCTGATCGTTTGAGCGGGCGCGGTTCGTGTGTGCATCGCCGGAAGGATGAAGAAGAAAGAAAGAAGGACGTCGATGGGTGAAGTAGACGACCCGGTCGCCCTTGGTTCCGTCGGCATTTCAGGTCGGCGGAATCCACTGAGTTGGGGAATGGCACGGCCAGACGGCTGCTGGCATCGCGTCGGCCGTGACCAAGGTGCCCGGCTGCGGCGCCCGCAGCAACGGCTTGAAGCTCGGGGTCTCGTTGGTCTTCTGCCTGATGGGTAGTCGATGAAGTGCCATCGGCGGGTGGTGCATCGCGGCGAAGGGGATCACCTGTGCCTTGCCGTGCTCGAGGTGGAAGTGACGGGAGGCGCGCCCGAAGCCGGAGGAGGACCTGACGGCATCGAAGCAGCAGGCCTTGAAACAGGTGCCCTCGAAGAGGGACTCGTCCGAGATGCTCTCGACAAGAAGGACGGGGCGAGCGGCGAGCGGTTGCTACACGGAGACGCGGGGAGGGAGTCGGTGGCCAGCCAATGGCGCAGATGGCCCACGTGGGTGCGGATCGTCTGCAGGTGTTGTTGCCACGTCGCGTTCGACGGATCCAAGGCGGCGAGGCGCTCGATGGTGGGCATCGACTGCTCGGCGCAACGCCAGCGTCCCCCACGAAGTCGCACCGGGCGAGCAGCACGTCCCCGACCCTATCGAGGCTCACGGAGAGGTCCCGCTGCCACCCGGCGTTGGAGGGGGCACTGGCGACGAGGCGCTTGTCGATGGCCAGGTTTTCCTGGAAGCGGCGCAAGGCGGCGCGCAAATCGCCCTGGGCCATGGCGAGGATGCCGCAGCGCTCCAGCCACAGGGAGCGTTGGCGTTCGTCACGGAACGGGATTTGGAGGGCGTCGGCTTGGGCGATCAGGGCGTGGTCTTCGGACACCATGCCGTTGGCCACGGCGGCTCCGAGCAGGGGCAGGAGGATCCGTGTGGTGTGGTCGGTCGTGATGGGCTGGCCTGTGGCCAAGACGTGGCGCCACAGCGGATAGAGGCTGTCCCATGCGGAGCGTCCGCCCGTGCCGGACGGGGACCGTTCGATCTCGAGGCGGGACGACCGCAGCTCCGATGTGATGGGAGTCATGGAGGTGCAGGCGAACTTGGGGGCGAACCATGACATCAAGTCCCGCGCATGATGGTAGGCGGCCGGCGTGTGGGCGTCGTCGAGGCAAAGCAAGAGGATGGCAGGGAGCGCGCCCATGGCCTCGCGCTGGCCATTCATGAGCTTCCAGAACTCGGCCAGCACGGGCGAGTCGGCGTCCGCGCCGGGCTCGGGACGAAGGCACACGACGGGGATGGTCGCGTCAGCCAACCGGCGGGCCTCGTCCATGAGTTCGGTGACCTCGGCGTGGGGGCGGTCGGTCACGCCGCGAAAGCGCAGCTCGTGCAGGGCGCGCGGGGCCAGCAGGAGGCGGAGGGCGCGCAGGTGCTCGTCGAGGACGAGGGCGGAGCGATACCGCAGGAGCACGAGGGCCGGCTGCCGCATGGCCAGCGCGGCGTGCAGCGCGTCAAGGTCGAGGCTATCGGGCTTCGCCGACATCGATGCGCAGGTTCTTGAGGTAGCGCAGGGCGAGGGGATGGACGCCGAGCCAGCGGTTGCCGTTGTACTCGAGGAGGGCGCCGCTCTTCAGGAGGAGTTGGATGTCCGGGTCCGCCTGGGGGGCGATGGTGAGGCCCTGGGCCTGTTGCCGGTTGATCTCGGCCAGGCGCTCCAGGAGGGGCGTGGGAGCCTTCTTCTCCTCGTGCGGGTAGCTGATGCGAAGGCCGATGTCCGACACCATGCCGCCCAGGGCGTACTCGATGGAGGCCTTGTCGATGCGCTTGGAGGCACGGACGGGCTTCAGGGACAACGTGCTGAGGATGATGCTGAAGAGGTCGCGCAGCACGCCGCCGGTGTTCTCGATGAGGTGGTCCAACGCGTCGTCCGGCAGGAGCGAGGGAGCCACGCGCGCACGGACGATCTCGCGCAGGACAGCGCGTCCCGGGAGGCACGGCCCGCCGTCGGGCTCGTGCACCTTGATCATCGGGACCGAGAGAATGGCCGGGAAGTTGTCCCGGATGACGGAGGCCTCGCTGCAATGCTGGGTGAAGACGGGGATGGTGAGGACGCTTCGCAACCGGATGGAGGCCAGGAGCGGTGCGTCCTTCACGAAGATGTTGTGGGCGTCGGCGAGGCC
Organism: Verrucomicrobiota bacterium; assembly: GCA_046090125.1. GTDB lineage: Bacteria > Verrucomicrobiota > Verrucomicrobiia > Limisphaerales > UBA9464 > UBA6176. The sequence continues at coordinate 3,869 of JBJSZF010000627.1, read as the reverse complement.
GAGCTTGTCGAGGTTCTCGACGACGACCAGCAGGCGACCCCGGTCGGTGGCCTTCTCCTGCCACGCCGCCTCGACGGCCAGGCCCAGCGCGTTCACGTAGTCGCGAAGCTGCCCCTTGTTCTGGCGCACGTTGTGCACGGTGCTCTTCTCCGAGCGCGACCCGAACCGGAGGTCGGATGCGAGCTTGGCCCGGAGGCCAAACAGCTTGCCGAGGAACGTTTGGCCGGCGTCGGCCCCGGCCTCGAAGCCCAGGTCCGCCGCGTGGGATTCCGTGGAGGTCTGCGTGACCTTGTCGAAGAAGGCAACGATGGGCCTCAGGGCGTCCTCGTTCAGGGCCAGCCCGTGGTCCTTGGCGACCGCGACCATGCGCGTGCAGACCGCGAGGAGCACGTCGGCGGCCTCGTTGCCGCTGACGGGGAGCACGCCGTGCGCGTCCAGCTTCACGACGAGCCAGAGGGGACCCAGCTCGGACAGCACCTTGTTGATCTCCGTGCTCTTCCCGCAGCCCTGGTGGCCGTGGACAAGGATGGGCTGGGCGTCCGGTTGCTGGAGCAGCTCGCGAAGGTCCTGGCGGAAGTCCCGGTTTTCGGCGCGTGCGTCGCTGGTCTCGCGCCAGAAGTCCCGGAGCAGTTCGAGGTCCAAGGCTCCCAACGTGCAGTTGCTTCGGGCCTCCTCGAGCGTGGTGGCGGGCGGGCGGTGGCTCATGGAATGGCAAGGCGATGCATGATTCGACGTGGAGACGACACCACGGGCGTGCGGGCGGGTTCAACGGCAAAGTGGGGCGTGGGGCGTGGGGCGTGGAGCGGGGAGCGGGGAGCGGGGAGCGGGGAGCGGGGCGGCGGGGCGGCGGGGCGGCGGGGCGAGGAGCGAGGGGCGAGGGGCGGGGGACGCTGGGAGCGCGCCCGTCCTCGGGCGCACCCCAAGTACATCCCGAAGGGATGCCAGCCTGTAGCCGGTGGTTGAGCGAAGCGACACCACCGGAAACCAGCACCCCAAAAACGTCCCACACCCCGGAGGGGTGCCAGCAACGTCGGATGGGCCGAGTTTTGGGATCCATTCCCACCCCTCGTTCGCCGTGCCTCCGTGAGATGCCGTCGGCGCGGGCATGGCGGAGATGCGGGGAACGGGGTGCGAGGGGCGAGGGGCGGCGGGGCGGCGGGGCGGCGGGGCTTGACTTCGTTTGGAACTGGGATTTCTGTCATGACAGAAATGAACGCTGAAGAGGGACTCGGCCGGGTCGAGCAGCGCTTCGTCCTTCACTGGGGCGAGATGGGCGCCCGCTGGGGCGTCAACCGAACCGTCGCCCAGGTCCATGCCCTCCTCCTCCTCGCCCCCAGGCCCCTCCACGCCGAGGAGATCGCATCCCTCCTCGGCGTCGCACGCTCCAACGTCTCCACCAGCCTCCGGGAGCTCCAGGCCTGGGGCATCGTCCGCCTCGTCCATGTCATGGGCGACCGCCGCGACCACTTCGAGGGCCTCCAGGACACCTGGGAGCTGTTCCGCACCATTGCCATCGAGCGCAAGCGCCGGGAGATGGACCCCACCCTCGCCGTCCTGCGCGAGTGCATCGGCGAGGCCGAGTCCGGCAAGGCCCGCGACCCGCACGTCGAGGCCCGCCTGCGCGAGCTGCTCGGGTTCTTCGAGGCCACGACCTCGTGGTTCGACCGTCTCCGCGCGCTCCCCGTGCCGGCCTTGATGCGCCTCGCCACCATGGGCGACCGCGCCCTCAAGCTGCTGGGCGTGGGCACGGGCGACGGCGAGGCCAAGGGAGGAAAACGATCATGAATGCTGCCATCCAGTTAATGAACGGAAACCCCGTCACGAACGCGTCGGGCGGCTCGGGCCGGGAACAGGGTTGGGTCGGGTTCGACGCCACGTGCCCGGTGTGCACGACGTTGGCACGGCGCTGGGGACCGACGCTTGCGCGCAGGGGTTATCCGTTCGTCCCGCTGCAATCGCAGGCCATGGCGGACCGCCTGGGGCTGATGCCGGGCCAGTTGCCCGGCGAGATCCAACTGGTGCTGCGTGACGGGCGCACGTTGGGCGGGACCGACGCGTTGTTCTTCCTCGCTAGCAAGGTCTGGTGGATGCGGCCCCTTGCGGCCTTGGCCGGATGGGCCTGGGCGCGGGCGCGCGTGGACAAGGCCTACCGTTGGGTGGCGGCCAACCGGCATTGCCTCGGGGACGCGTGCCAGGTGCCGCTCCGTCGGGCTACGCGCGGCCACGCTGCCTTCTTCGAGACGCCGTGAACGCGGTGCCGGACGAACCCGTTGGCGCGCCCGGGCCAACGCCCCTTGCAAACGGCGTGGAGTCCGGATGGCGCGACATTCTCCGGGGCCGGGGCGAGGTCGGGCGTGCACGCTTTGGGTGGTGGGGCTTCGGCTTGGCTGGGTTGAAGTGGAACCTCGACCGCCTCTTGCTGGGCCTGATCGAGCAGTCGTGGGACTGGTCCTCGCAGGCGGGAAAGCTGGCGCGTCTCTACCTGTGGCAGGGGACGCCCGACGGGTGGGACCGGGGCGACCTGGCCATGATGCTGGCCCTGTCGCTGCCGTTTCTTTACGTGGGCGTGATGCTGACGCTGGCGCGGATGCGGTCCGCGCGGCTGTCGGGCGGGTGGGTGCTGTTGTTCGTGGTGCCGGTGGTGAAGCTGGTGTTCTTCGCGGTGTTGTGTGTGGTGCCGGGAAGACGAGCCGCCGGGGGCGGAGCAAACGAAGTCCCGGCTCCCGCAGCCAGGAAGGGCGTGTCGGCGATGGCGGCGGCGGGGTGGGCGGTGTTGCTGGCGACCGGGATGTCGGCGGGGCTGGTCTGGTTGGGCGCCCAATGGCTGCAAACGTATGGATGGGCCCTGTTCGTGGGGTCGCCCTTTGCCATCGGGTTCGTGACCACGTGGGTGTACACGTGGCGACGCGAGGCGTCGCTGATGGCCTGCCTGTGGGTGACGTGGGGAGCCTTGCTGGCGGGGGGCGCGGTCTTGTTAGCGGCGGCCTTTGAAGGGGTCGTCTGCCTCGTCATGGCCGCGCCCTTGGCTGCGTTCCTGGGCAGCGTGGGTTCGGCGACGGCATGGGCGGTCCGGCGCTCGTGGGGCAGTGCCGCAAGCCCCTCGGGGCCGCCGTCGCTCGCCATGGTCCTGATCCCGCTCAGCATGGGGCTCGAACAATGGCTGCCCCAGCCGTCGCCCGTGCGTCCCGTGCGCACCGTGCTGGAGGTGGACGCCCCTCCGTCGGTCGTGTGGCGACACGTGGTCACCTTCTCGCAGTTGGAGCCCCCGACCGAGTGGATGTTCCGCATCGGGCTGGCCTATCCCGTCCGCGCGGAGATGCACGGCACGGGCGTGGGAGCCGTGCGGCGATGCCACTTCTCCACGGGGCCGTTCGTGGAGCCCATCACGGTGTGGGACGAGCCGCGCCGGCTGGCGTTTCGCGTCGAGTCCAACCCGGAGCCGATGCAGGAATGGACGCCGTACCGCGCGATTCATCCGCCGCACCTGGAGGGGCACTTCCAGTCGCGGGCGGGGGAGTTCCTGCTGGAGCCGTTGCCGGGCGGACGGACGCGGCTTCAGGGCACGACGTGGTACGAGCATGGGTTGTGGCCGGACGTGTACTGGCGCGGTTGGTCGGACGTCGTCATCCACGCGATCCACGGGCGGGTTCTGCGTCACGTGAAGGCCTTGGCGGAGGCGGACATGGGGCGGGAAGGGGACGGTGCCAGGGGTGGGGCCGTCGGCGCGGGAGCGGTGCGCCGGTGAAGTTTTTTGAACGGGTGCTTGCGCGGCGGGGGGAGATTGTGATTTTTTTCACTAGTCGTTTGCGCGTCGTTCGCGCTGGCGAGGTTTCCGGGCAAAGCGCCCCGGTCTTGCCGAGGTCCTGAAA
>JBJSZF010000626.1:0-2326 GCA_046090125.1 Verrucomicrobiota bacterium | reverse complement strand
TTGGTAGGCTCCGTTGGACCTTACACATGATCGGCTTCACGGTGGTGTGCTTGGCGGCGAATGCCTTGATTACGTCATCGTGGCGTCGGCGGGGAACCGAATCCATCGGGCCTCTCTAGGGTGGTGCCTATGCCTTCCTGAATGCGCCAATGGGCCGGGATCCCCCGTCCATGCTCGACGTCACAGCAGGGTCATGGACTTGAAGTCCTGTCGCAGCAGGTAGCCATGCGTGCCGTCGGCCTTCTCGACGAAGCCCGATCTTTGGAGCTGGTTGAAGGTGTTGCGCACCTTGCGATAGAAGGTGTCGAACTCCTTGATGTCTCCCCCGGAGGCTCCCCGGTCGTACCACAGTGCGAAGGCAGCCTGCTTCGCGCTCACATGGCGGGCCGTGCTGAAGTGCTGGTGGCGATACACCACCCCCAGCGCGTCGCGGGCCGTCGCGTCCAAGTCGTTGAAGGCCCCGCCAAACCAGGCGCGAAGCTCCCGGGCATGGTCCCGCTGCACCAGGACGCGGTCGGCGACGTAGATGGGATACGCCGCCGTGCTGAGGCCGTGGAGCTGGATCAACCCGGCCTTCTCAAGGGTTCTCAAGGCGGAGAAGTGATTGTTGTCCGGCGTCAGGAGGATGGTGTAGCGGAGTTGCTCATTGGCCCACTCGGACTTGATGAGGTAGGACAACACCCTCTTTTGCTCGTCGGTCAGGCTGCCGCCCTCCAGCCGCGTGGCGATGTGGCGGTCCAACGAGGCGAAGAGGCGTTCCATCCGCTCATCCAGGAGCTTGCCCGCGCACAGGTGCAGGCAGACTTCCTCGGAGTAGATGCGGTAGTAGGGCAGGTCGATGCGGTTTTGCAGGCAAAGGTTCACGAGCGTGGCCATGCCAATGCCGCGGCCCTCCCATCTTCGATACACGCGAAGCACATCCGCCAGCTTTGGGTTGCGTGGCTTGGCCTCGGGGAGGATGCGCCGAACGGGGATTTCGGCATGGCCATCCTCGATCACGAGCGTCTGCCGGAACCGGCCCGGGTTGCAAATGGCGATGTGGACGCCCGGCTTGATGGCGATGGTGACCTGCTTGTTGACCGAGTAATCCCGGTGGGCCAGCGCATTGTTTACCGTCTCGCGCAGGACTTCCTCGGGATACTGCGGCACGGCGGTGCCCCCGCCCTCGGCGGTGATGGCCACCTGGATGTTCCGGAGCAGGAAGGCCAGGCTCGATTTCATCAACGGCAGGACGTTGTCCACGTAGTCCTGCTTGTCCTGCGCGACCCGCTGCGGCACGTCCACGTACCCGTGCACGTGGCTGCGAAAGCCGAGTCGGTCCCCGGGATGGTCGCCGCACACCAGCGCGCCGAGAATGGTCACCGCGCCATCCTTGATGAAGCAACGCCTCCCTAGGAACGCACGCGCCGAGGCGATGTCGGGCTTCAGGGTTTCCACCTGCCGGGGCTGGTTCAGGTGGAAGATGAATTGGTTCAGCTTTTCCAGGTCGAGGTCGGCCTCGGTCATGCCCGCGACGGGCTGGAGTTCCTTCGCATGGGCGGCTTCCTCCTTGAACTCCTCCTGCAGCTCCACCTCCCGCTCCGTGAGCTTGTGGTCGCCGGTCAGGATGCGCTTGTAGGCCGCGCCCTGGAGGAAGACGAACTTCCGGTCGGCGGCCAGTTCGTCCACATAGACCACGGCGACGCGCTTGCCGAGGAACGTGCGGATCTGCATGGGCGGGAAGCAGTCGTCCAAGTCGAGCTTCACGCCCTTGCGGTCGGTGAAGAGGCGCGGGAACTCCTTCACCTTGGGCTCCGCGTGTTCGTGCCATTCGGAGATCACGTAGCGCCGGGCCGTTCCCGAGCGTTCCTCCTTCACGCCCAGAATGAGGATGCCACCCCGGGTGTTCAGGAAGGCGTTGACGCTCTGATGGCACTGCTCCCACACGCCGCCCTCCGACGGCACCGGCTTGATTTCCAAGCCTTCCGTTTCCAATTCCTTGAACTGGCCCTGCTGAATCAGGTCCGCCAGTTGGCCCAGGATTTGGTCCACGATCTTCATCGGCTCGCCTCAGCATAAGAAGATCACCCTCCCCGTGCATCGCCCTTCTCGGGGATCTTCTGCGGTGCCGTGGATGGCCGCGTGGGTGATGGACGTCGAGCTGGGGCTGGGGCGGTGGTGGGGATCGGGCGTGATGCTGGCCGGATGGCTGGCGCTGATGACCGGCTTCCGCTGGTGGCTGGCCCGGGAATGGCGGACGCGTGAGTTCGTGGCGCGGTAGCTCAATGGCTTGGCGTGAGAAATCAATTGGGAGGGCAGCACGCAAAGGCGCCGAGGCGCGAAGGCT
>JBJSZF010000625.1:0-3212 GCA_046090125.1 Verrucomicrobiota bacterium | reverse complement strand
TCATCTTCGTCCTTGTGTACCTGGCGCTGAGCTCGGCGCGGCAGGTACACAAGGACGAAGATGAGCAACCCGGCGGCGGGAACCACCACCCGCAGGCGGGCCTGCGCCTCGCGCAGGTTCTCGAACTGGCCGCCAAACTCCACGCGGTAGCCCTCCGGCAAGGGCACCTCCGAAGCCACGCGTCGTTGCGCCTCCATCACCCAACCCTCGACGTCGCGCCCGCGCAGGTTCACCAGCAGGGCCGACCGCCGGTGCCCGTCCTCGCGCACGATGGGCTCCACGGCGGACACCGTCTCCACCTCGACGAGGCTTCCCAGTGGCACCACCGTTCCCTCGTCAAGGCGGACGGGAACGGACCGCACGACGTCGAGGTTGGCGCGCCCGGATTCCGGCAGCCGCACGACCAGGTCGTTGCGCCTCATGCCGCGGAACATCGATCCCACGACCTCGCCGCCCAACGCCACGCGCACCGCTTGGTTGATGGACTCCCCGGACAACCCGCGCCGGGCCAGCACGTCGCGCCGCGCCCGGATCACGAGCACCGGCACGCGTCCCTGCGCCTCGAACTCCACCTCCCCCTCGCCCTCGCGCGTGCCGGGGATCGACCTGAGAATGTCGCGGATGCGCGCCGCCGCCCCGTCCAGGATGTCGTAGTCCGTCCCCACCACCTTGACCGAGATGTCGGCGCGCACGCCCTCGAGCAGCTCGTTGAAGCGCATCTCGATGGGCTGGGCGAAGAGGAACGTTTGCTCCGGGGCCGCGTCGAGCATGGCGGCCTCGATGCGCGACGCGAGCTCCTCCTTGGTCCACGGCACGCCATTCGTGCCGCGCCATTCGGCCCGCGGCCGGTACGTGATGTAGAGGTCGCTTTGGCTGGGCGGCATGGGGTCCGTCGCCACCTCGCTGGTGCCGAGCCGCGTGAAGGTGCCGGTGACCTCCGGGAACTTCTCCCGCAGGACCCGTTGGTTCACGCGGTCCAGCTCGAGCGACCGTTCCAGCCCCATGGAGTTGGTGCGGTACGTCATGACCGTGAACGAGCCCTCGTCCAGCTTGGGCACGAACTCGGAGCCGAGGCGCCGAAGCCCGACGAACGCGGCGGCGGTCAATGCGAGGGCCGCGAGCCCGACGAACACGGGATGGCGGACGGAGGCGTCGAGCGCCGGCCGGTAGAGGCGCTTGGCCAGGCGCAACGCCGCGTTGTCATGCTCGTCCTCCGCGTGCGTGGCCAAGGCGGGCGCGGCTTTCCCGGATTCCACCATGGGCCCTGCCGTGGCGTTCGCGTGGGCCGTCACCCGCGTCAGCACCAATGAGCACAACACCGGCATCAACGTCACGGACAACGCCAGCGCCGCCCCCAGCGCCAGCATCACCGTCACCGCCATGGGATGGAACATTTTCCCCTCGATCCCCGTCAGGGCCAGGATGGGGGCGTACACCAGCGTGATGATGAGCACCCCGAAGACCATCGGGCGCGCCACCTGGACGCCGGCCGCGAGGACCGTCTCCGAGCGCTCGGCGGCGGTGAGGCGCCGGCGCAGCTCCGCCTCCCGCAGCCCCAGCCGCCGGACCACGTTCTCCACCATGACCACCGCGCCATCGATAATCAGCCCGAAGTCGATGGCTCCAAGGCTCATCAGGTTGCCGGAGACGCCGCCCTTCCACATCCCCATCAACGCGCAGAGGAACGACAACGGGATGGCGAGGGCCACGATCAACGCCGCGCGCCAGTTGCCCAGGAGCAACAGCAGCACGGCCACCACGAGCAGCGCGCCCTCCACCAGGTTCTTCCGGACCGTCGCCACCGTCCGGTCCACCAGTTCCGACCGGTCGTACAACACCTTCAGCTCCACCCCGGCCGGCAGTTGATCCCGCACCGAGGGCATGGCTTCTGCCAGCCGCCTCGCCACGATCCGGCTGTTCTCCCCGGACAACATCATCGCCGTCGCCAGCACGGCCTCCTCGCCGTCCACCGTTGCGGCTCCGGTCCTCGTGGCCGCGCCGATGCCCACGTCGGCCACGTCGCGCACCCGGATGGGCTCGATGCCGGGCCCCAGCTTCACGGGGAGCGCGGCCAGTTGATCGGACGTCTCCGCGCGACCGGACGCGCGGATGACGTATTGGACGCCGTCGCGTTGCACGGTGCCGCCGCCGGCGTTCCCGGCGTTGCGTGCGAGGACGGATGCGAGCTCGTCGATGGCGACGCCGCGGGCCGCAAGGTCGGCGGGGCGTGGCATCACGACGAACTGGCGCTCGTGGCCGCCGGAAACGTTGACCTCGGCCACGCCCGGGATGGCGCGAACGAGGGGCTTGACCACGTACTCATGCGTCTCGCGCAGGTCCATGAGGGCCTCCATGGGGTCGGCGGGCCGGTTCGTGGCCCCGTCCTTCCAGCGCAGGGCGTAGTAGAAGATCTCGCCCAACCCCGTGGTGACGGGCGCGAGGCGGGGCTCGCTGCCGGGCGGAAGGCTGGCGAGCAATCCCTGCAACCGCTCCGTCACGAGCTGGCGGGAGCGGAACAGGTCCGTGCCGTCCTCGAAGATCAACGTGACCTGGGAGAGGCCGGACTTGGTAAGCGACCGGCGTTCCTGCAATCCGGGGAGGCCGCTCATCTCGACCTCCATGGGGATGGTGACGAGCCGCTCGATTTCCTCCGGGGCGAGCGCGGGCACGCGGGTGTTGACCTGCACCTGCACGTTGTTGATGTCGGGGACGGCGTCCACCGGCAGGTGCAGGGCGGCGTAGAGTCCGGCGGCAAGCAATCCCGCCGCCCCCAGCAGAACCATCGCCCGCTGGCGGAGCGCCCAGCCCAGGATCGCGTCGATCATCGGGAGCCTCCTTCCGCCCCCGTGCCCTCGTCGGCCAGTCGCAATCCCGTCGCCTGCTCGAGGTCGATGGCGGCGGACAACGCGTCGCGCCGCGTGTCGAGCAACGTCTCCACGGCCTCGAGGTACTGCTTTTGCAGCTCGACGTAGGTCGTGGCGGGAACCGCCCCAAGGCGGTAGTGCCGGTCCGCCAGCTCGGCTGCCTCGCGGAAGGCCTTCACCGAGTCGTCGCGCCACCGGCCCATCTCGTCGCGCCGCGACGCGTAGCGTTGGGCGGACGTGAGCACCTTGAGTTCCACCTCGCGCCGTGCGGCCTCGAGGGCGGCGGTGGCCTGCTTCTCGCGTGCCTCGGCGGCGGCGACGTTGGACGCGTTGCTGCGCCAGAGGGGC
>JBJSZF010000624.1:0-5121 GCA_046090125.1 Verrucomicrobiota bacterium | reverse complement strand
CGGCGACCGGCTGGTGGGCGCGGCGCGGACATTGACGGACTTTTCCTACGTGGCCTACCTGGCGGACTTGGCGGTGGATGCGGGTTGCCAGCGACACGGGGTGGGGAGGCGGCTGATCGAGGAGACGCGGGCCGCGCTGGGGCCGAAGGCATGGCTGGTGTTGCTGGCGGCTCCCGCCGCGCAGGAGTACTACCCGCGGATCGGGTTCGCCCAGCATCCGAGCGCTTGGACGCTGCGGGCGGAGGACCCTTTGACGCCGTGAACGGCGAGGCCGCCATCCGGTTAGACGTGCTCGCCTTCGAGCGGGCCTCGGGCTGGCGCGAGGTGACGGACGCCGTGGCCGCCGAGGAACCCCTCGAAATCCGGGTCGATACCCGGCCGGTGTCCGTGACGATGCGAACGCCGGGCCACGACGAGGAGCTGGCGGCGGGGTTCCTGGTGACGGAAGGGGTCCTGCGTTCCGGGTCCGATATCGCGCGGTTCCACCGGCATCCGCGCAGCGCGACGGGCTCGGTGCTGGACGTGCACTTGCTGCCCGACGTCCGCGTGGACCTGGGCCGCCTGACGCGGCACGTGTTCGCGGCGTCGTCGTGCGGCCTGTGCGGCAAGGCGGCCATCGAGGCCGTGCGCGCGATGCATCCGCCGGTGGAGGACGACTTCGTCGTGGCGGAAGAATGGTTGCTGGGGCTGCCAAGACGGATGCGCGAGGTGCAGGCGACGTTTGAGACGACGGGCGGGCTACATGCGGCGGCGTTGTTTGACGCGGGGGATGGCCGCCTGCGGGTGCTGCGCGAGGACGTGGGGCGGCACAACGCCGTGGACAAGGTCGTGGGCCACGAGGCCATGGCCGGCCGCCTTCCGGCACGGCGGACGGCCCTGATGGTGTCCGGCCGCCTGTCGTTCGAGATCTTGCAAAAGGCGTTGGCGGCGGGGATCGCGCTGGTGGCGGCCGTGTCCGCCCCCTCCAGCCTCGCGGTGGAGTTCGCGCGGGAGTCGGGCCAGACATTGGTGGGGTTCCTGCGCGAGGGACGCTTCAACGTTTACGCCGGCAGCAAAAGGATCGGTGGTTGCGGCGCATCGGCTCCGAAATAGACTGCGGCGTGCGCGTGCCCACGTCCGTCGGGGTGATGATCCTTAGCAACGCCGTCCTGTTTCCCGGGGCGATGCTGCCCCTGCGCATCTTCGAGCCGCGGTACCGCCGGATGCTGAAGGACGCTCTGGCGTCGCACCGGATGTTTTGCGTGGCGATGCAACGGCCCGGGAACATGCGCGAGACGCCGTTGCCGGTGGCGGGCCTTGGGGTGATTCGCTACGCGGTGACGGACGAGGATGGGACGTCGCGGCTGCTTTTGCAGGGCATCGCCCGAGTGGAACTGGGGCCCGTGAAGCGGTACAAGCCCTATCGCCTCCAGGTGATTCGCCCCCTGTTGTGCGACAAGGGGGAAGGGGAGACGCCCGAGGTGGATGCGTTGCGCTTCAAGGCGCTCGAGCTTGCGGAGCGGCGGCTGACGACGTCGCCGCCCGTGTCCATGGATCTGTTCCAGAGCCTGGCCAACGAGGGCTTGGACATTGGCCCGGTTGCGGCCTGCATGAGGGCGCTGCGCGCGATCACGAACCCCGGCCAACTCGCAGATGTGCTTGCCCTGCTGCTCGTCGAGGACGCCTTCTTCCGCCAGTTGATCCTACAGGCACACGACATCGCGCGTCGCTACCGCAGCCTCGTGTATGTTCTGGGCGAGGGGTTGTCCGGAGCCGACCCCGTGCCGCCACCCGACGAGCCGGGTGTCGGCGGCGAGGGGGCCTAGCGCCCTGGGATGCTCCCACGCCCCTCCGCGCCTCAGGTTCGCGGTTGAACCTGCCGGGCATCGTGGGAAAGCCTTCGTGTGCCGATGGAAAAGCCGGGATTGGGTCGAGGGTTGGGGAGCCTGATGGGTGCGGGCAGCCCGTTTTCGAGAAATGCAGCGGGGCGGGCGGCGGAGGGCGTGCAGTTGCTGCTGCGGGGCGACGATGGCAAGGAGTTGGTCGTGCCCAAGGATCCTCCCGTCGAGAACGGGGCTCCGGAGGCTCCCCGATGGGTGTTGGCGGGGGCGGTCGTCCTGGACCTTGCCTTGATAGGGGTTGCGTTGTGGGTGGAGCTGGCCACGCGGGGATGGATGCGGCATGCCGTGGCGGTGGTCTTGGTCGGGGGTGGCGCCTGGGCCCTTGGAGTCGCCGCATGGCTGCGGGGACGCCCGGCCGCGCGGGAGCTGGCGTCGCTCAACCCCCTCGCGGAGGACCCTCCACGGCTTCGGGTCCGCTTCATGGACGAGATGCCGCGGCGACGGTGAGCGTCTGCGGGGCCGTTCAGTGCCCTCCCAGGTACGCCTTGCGCACGGCGGGGTCGGCGAGGAGGGCGTCGGCGGGGGCGGAGAGCGTGATGCGGCCGGTCTCGAGGACGTGGCCCCGCTGGCTGACGCGCAGGGCAAGGTTGGCGTTTTGCTCGACGAGGAGGATGGCGAGGCCTTGGTCGCGGTTGATGCGCACGACCTGCTCGAAGATCGACTTCACCAGCAGCGGGGCGATGCCCAGCGAGGGCTCGTCCAGCATGAGGAACCGGGGCCGCCCCATCAGGGCGCGCCCGATCGCCAGCATCTGTTGTTCGCCGCCGGACAGCGTCCCGGCGTTTTGCCGCTCGCGCTCGCGCAACCGCGGGAAGATGTCGAACACCTGCTCCAGCGTGGACGCGATGGCGGCCTTGTCGCGCTGGAGGTACGCCCCCATCCGGAGGTTCTCCATCACGGTGAGGTTCGAGAACACCATTCGTCCCTCCGGCACGTGGGCGAGCCCGAGCGCAACGACCTCGTGCGGCGGCAACCCCACGATGGAACGGCCCTCGAACCGGACGTCGCCCGCGCGGGCCCGAATGAGACCGGAAATGGCCCGCAAGGTGGTGCTCTTCCCGGCCCCGTTGGCGCCGATCAAGGTGACGATCTCGCCCGGCCGGACGTCGAAGGAAATCCCGTGCAGCGCCTCGATGGCGCCATAGCCGGCCTTGAGCTGGACAACCTCGAGCATGGCGTCAGGCAGGCAGGGCGTGTTCGTCCCCGAGGTAGGCCTCCACCACGCGGGGGTTGCGCCGCACGTCGTCGGGGGTTCCCTCGGCGATCTTCACGCCATGGTCGAGGACATGGATGCGCTCGCACAGGTCCATGACGAGCTGCATGTCGTGCTCGACCAGCAGGATGGCGATCTGGAAGCGGTCCCGGATGCTGCGGATCAGGCGGGCCAGCTCGACCTTTTCCGTGGGGTTCATCCCGGCGGCGGGCTCGTCCAGCAGGAGCAGCCGGGGCCGCGTGGCAAGGGCGCGCACGATCTCCAGGCGGCGTTGGTCGCCATAGGACAACGACGTGGCCGGCTCGTCCCGAAACCCCTCGAGCTGGAAGATGGAGAGCAGGTCGGCCGCCTGCCGCGCGACCTCGGCCTCGTCCCGCCGAAACCCGGCCCCGCGCCACCAGGACTGGATCGGCCCCTGCGACCGGTGCACCTGCATGGCGGCGCGGACGTTGTCCTGGACGGACAACGAGCGGAACAGGCGGATGTTCTGGAAGGTGCGGGCGATGCCGGAACGCGTGAGCTCGAAGGGCCGCCGGCCGGCCGTCGGGCGTCCGTCGAAGGTGATGGAGCCGGACGTGGGCTGGTACACGCCGGTCATGAGGTTGAACACCGTGGTCTTGCCGGCTCCGTTGGGGCCGATGAGCCCGGCGAGGTCTCCGGGCCGCACGTCGAGGCTCACCTCGGACACGGCGGTGAGGCCGCCGAAGCGGATGGTGACATGGTCGAGCTGGAGGAGCGGGCTCATGCAGCGCGGGTCTTGTTCCGTCCCCAAGCAAACAGCCCCTGGGGCCGCAGCAGCATGAGGGCGATGAGCAGGATGGCGTAGAGGAGCGGCCGGGACTCGCCCACCCACTTGAGCGAGGGCGAGAGCCCGGCCACGAGCCGCAGGCCCTCGGGCATCAACGTGAGGACGGCGGCGGCGGCGATGACGCCGGCCGTGCGGCCCATGCCACCCACGATGACCATCACGACGATCTCGATGCTGCGGTTGAAGTCGAATTCCTTGGGGCTGATCGTGAGCTTGAAGTGGCCCCACAACCCGCCGGCGATCCCCGCGAAGAACGCGCCCGTGACGAACGCGACGATCTTGTAGCGTGTCGTGTCCAGGCCCATCGCCTCCGCCGCGACCTCGTCGTCGTGCGTGGCGATGAAGCCGCGCCCATGGGTGGAGTTCACCAGCGCGGTGACGCCGTAGATGGTCGTCGCCGCCGCCGCGAGCACCCAGAAGAGGTTGGTGCGGGCCGGGAGCCCGCTCATGCCCAGTGCGCCGCCCAAAGGTTCCATGTTGCGCACGATGACGCCGATGATCTGGCCGAAGCCGAGGGTGACGATGGCGAGGTAGTCGCCCTTCAGCCGCAGGGAGGGAGCCCCCACGAGGAGGCCGGCCAAGGCCGCCGCCGCGCCCCCGCCCAACAGCGCAACAAGGAACCACGCCTGCTGGAGCCATCCGTCGCCGCCGCCCGGGAGGACCTTCGGTGCGGCCAGAACGGTCAACGCCGCCGCCGCGTAGGCGCCCACGCCCATGAAACCGGCGTGCCCCAGGCTGAACTGGCCCGCGTGGCCGTTGATCAGGTTCAGGCTCACCGCCAGCACCACGTTGATCGCCACCCGCGCCAGCACGTCCGCCAGGTAGATGTCCAGGCGCGGCTCCAGCCATCCCATCAACGCGGCTACCGCCATCGCCGCCAGCCACCAACGTCGTGCCCCGGCGTCCTTCATGCCTCAGACCTTCTCCGCCTGCACGCGTCCCAGAAGGCCCGCCGGGCGGAACAGCAACACGAGGATCAACAGCACGAACGTCACCGCCTCCGTCCACGTGGACCAGCGGGAGCCCTTCACCATCGTCTCGATCACCCCCAGCAGCAGCCCTCCCAAGGCCGCGCCCGTGATGTTCCCGATCCCGCCCAGCACGGCCGCCACAAACGCCGTCAGGCCCGGCATCACGCCCAGGTAGGGGTCCACCCGAGGGAACTTGTAGGCCCACAGGAACCCTGCGGCGGCCGCGAGGGCGGACCCGAGCCCGAAGGT
>JBJSZF010000623.1:0-3620 GCA_046090125.1 Verrucomicrobiota bacterium | reverse complement strand
CTCCGCGAACGACACCACCGGCTCCTGCACCACCAGCTCGAAGCCGGTGGCGGGCCCAATCTCCGCCGTTGTCATGCGCAGCTCCGCACGCTCGGCCACCGGCCCCGGCGGCGAGCACCCCGGCCCCACCGCCCATGCCCACGCCAACGCCAGCCACGCCCACCACCCTGCACCCCGCCGTCCCGCGCGCCCGTTCATCCTGTTCCTTTCCCAAGCACCGTCTCGCCCCGAAACCTTCGGCGCAGGGCCGGCGTCGGCACGTCGTCGTGCCCGCTCGGCTCGCCCTTCGCCGCCGGAGGCGTCCAACGCTCCGCCCCGGCCACCCTCACCGAGCCGTCGTCGCCGGCCGTCCCCCGAACAACGACCTCACCCACGCCCACATCGCCCGCAGCCCCACGTCGCGCACCTCGGAAAGACCCAGCGCCTCCGCCAGCGCGGGCTCGTGCGTGTTGTAGCGCGGCGGGAAGTTGAGGACGTCGTCCGAGTCCTCGCCCCGGGTCTCCAGCAACTCCGAGTGCAGGAGGCCCCGCCCGATGGCATGGGCCGACGCCGGGAGCTGGACCGAACGCGGGGAGCCCACGAGCCACGGGCGCCACGTGAACACCATGTTTCCTGCCGGGTCGCGCGAGACGGTTCCATACGTCCGCCGGGGCGCGTGGCCCACGCGGCGCGCCAGGAATGCCCGCAGCGGACCGCCGCCCACGCGCGTCCGCGCGCTTGCCAGCGAGACGTAGTCCCAGGCGAACACATGCCCGAAGATCGCCAGCCGAAGCGCCCAACCCGCCAACGGGAGGCACGCAAGCACGATGACCAACGCCCACGCCGCGCCCAGCCGGTCGTCCACGAAGGACGTCCCGGCGACCGTCGCCAGCAGGCCCGTGCGCAGCGACTTCAACGCGGCGTCTACCGTTCCAAAGGGACTGACCAGGATCAGGATGTTGATCGCGTGCGACACGAGGAACACGGCGGCATACGCGATGAAGGCCACGGGCACCATGAGCAGCCCCAGCAGCCCGTTCGCGTCCAGCGCCGCCAGTCCAGCCCCCGCCATCCCAGCCTGCCCCTCCAGCCCCAGCGTGCGGAACAAGTCCAAGGTCATCGGCAGGATCGCGCCCGTCGCGATCAGTCCGGAGAGCTTGTTCTCGAAGACCTCCGCCACGTCCAAGGGCTTCTTGAGGGCCGTGGGCACCGCCGTGCCCAGCGCGTCCTTCAGCGCGCACAACCCCACCACCAGCAAGGCCGGCCCCCAAAACCACGGCTGCGCGTACCACGACAACGCCGCCCGACCCGACTCGGGCGTCTTGAAGTACCTGTATGCTCCCACCGCGCCCACGCCCAGCAACGGCGAGATCGCAATGCCCGTCACCTGCGACAACGTCTCCGCTGCTGCCGCGCCCGGCGGTCGTCCGGCCGGCTTTCCAGCCGCCTCGGCCACGGGAGAAGCCATCAACCCCAACACCAGTCCCAACATCCCCACCCAACGGACCACGCGCCTCATCACGTCGGCCACCGTGAAACCGTCGCCCGCCCCTGGGAAGCAGCATTTCGCGGGGGGGTGAAGCGGGAAGCGAGGAGCGAGGGGCGGCAAGGTTGCGCCCCCCCGGGGGCACATCGAAGTCAGTCGGGAGACATGGGCGGACATCCCATCCGCCCCATCCGCTCGCCGCTCCCCGTCCCCCGCCCTCTCCGCCCGTGTTTGAATTTCGCGCGCGTCCAGTCCAGCCTCGCCGCCGATGCGCATGAGCCACGAGCCGGGTTGGGAACCACGCCCGACGGGACGCCCCCAGGGTCCCCGTCGTGGGGTCGTGTCCTCGTGCCTCCTCGCGCTCGTCCTTCTGGCCGGATGCGATTGGCTGGCGCAGCCCGGCGTCGATGCCCGTCGCGAGGGCAACTTCCAGGACGGCCTTCGTTGGAAAGAGCAAGGGCGGCCCGCCCTCGCCCGAGAGAGCTTCTACCGCGCCCTCGACGTCAATCCCCAGAACTACCACGCCCACCTCCAGCTCGGGGACTTGTACCGGGCCGATGGATCCAACCAGGTGCGCTCCATCTATCACTACGAGCGCTACAAGGAGATCGCCGCGCGTCAGCCCGAGGGCGGCAAGTTCAAGGACCAATCCGCCGAGGACGGCATCCGCAACGCCCGCATCGAGCTCGCGCGCACGTTTGCCAGCACGCTCCTCAACGACCAACGCATCGCCGAGCTCGAGTCCGTCCGCCGCACCAACGCCTTCCTCCTGCAACAGGTCCAGCTCCTCCAGCAGCAGAATCTCCAGCTCGCCACCAAGCTCGCCTCCGTCACCAACCCCATCTACACCCCGCCCGCGCCCGCGTCCGCGCCGGCGCCCGTTCCGTTGCCCGCTCCGGCGCCCACCACCCCCATCCCGCTCACGTCGTCCCCGCCTGAGTCCGCCGTGCCCCAGCCCGGCCGCAACGCCCGCGCGACGACGGCCCCGCCCTCCTCGCCGCGCACGCCCCAGGCAGCCGCGGAAACACCGCGTCCCCAGCCCGCCCTGCGCACCCACCGCGTGGCCTCCGGCGAAAACTTCAACCGCATCGCCCAGCGTTACGGCATCAAGCCCGCCGCCTTGCAGGCTGCCAACCCGCGCGTCGATCCCCGCAACCTGAAGCCCGGCCAAGTCCTCGCCCTGCCGCCCAAGTGACGTGCCGCGCCGTCATCGCCCAGCCGGGCCAAGGCGGCCACCCGCGCCCATGAAAATCGTCATGCCCGGCGGCACCGGCCAGGTCGGCCGGATCCTCGCGCGCCACTTCTCCGCCGCCCGAAACGAGGTTGTCGTGCTCGGCCGCCATCCCGCCCCAGGCCCGTGGCGATGGGTGCCTTAGGATGCAAAAACCTTGGGCCCGTGGACCCGGGAACTGGAGGGGGCCGACGCCGTCATCCAGCTCGCGGGGTGTCCGGTGAACTGCCGCTACAACCCACGCGACCGCGCCGACATCCTTGCGGCCCGCGTGGACGCCACCCGCGTCGTGGGCCAGGCGCTGCACCCGTGCCGCCACCCGCCCCGCGCATGGCTGCAAGCCAGCACCGCCACCCTCTACGCCCATCGCCTCGACGCACCCAACGACGAGGCGACCGGCATCCTGGGAGGCGACGAGCCCGGCGCCCCCGACACCTGGAACTTTTCCATCGACGTCGCCCGCGCGTGGGAGGCCGCCGCCGTCGAGTCTGCCCCCGCGCACGTCCGCCTGGTCCTGCTTCGCTCCGCCATGACCATGAGCCCGGACCCGGGCGGAGTGTTCGACGTCCTGCTGGGGTTGGCGCGGCGCGGCCTGGGCGGCACCCAGGGCGACGGACGCCAGTACGTGTCGCGGATTCACCAGGCAGACCTGTGCCGGGCCACGGACCTGCTGCTCGCCAACGACTGGTCGGGCCCGGTGAACCTGAGCGAGCCCAACCCGTTGCCCAACGCGGCGTTCATGCGCGCCCTGCGCGGGGCGGCGAGCGCCATTCGGGTCAGATCTGGGCGAGCGCCATTCGGGTCAGATCTGTAACATTGACATTTTGTTGGAACCACCCGTTTTGCCGGTCAGGCCGGCGTCCCCGTTGTGGGTGCTTCGAGGTGGGGCTGGGAGGCCCGATCGCTCTGCGGCGCGAGAGCACT
>JBJSZF010000622.1:0-5491 GCA_046090125.1 Verrucomicrobiota bacterium | reverse complement strand
GTCCCGTGGAAGTGGGCGCACTTGACCTCGGAGGAGATCAGGAAGCGTTGGGGCCGGCGTGCGAAGAGGAGCACGGCGGCATGGGTGGGGCGTCCGTCGTTCAGCAGGTTGAGGTGGGTGAGCAACTCGACGGGGCTGGCGGTCTTGGGCAAGGGGAAGCCCCGGGCCCGGTGGGCCTCCCGGAGGAACCACTCCATGCGTTCCGGGTCCAGATCGGCCAGGGTTGCGCCCCGGCAGGCCGTGGCGTCGAACGGACCGAACCGGATGATTTCGTGCTCCTCGAGGTAGCGAACCAGCGAGGCATAGACGCCGCCCACCAGCTCCGCCGTGGAGACAAATCGACGGCGGATCAGCTCATGACCTGCCTGGCGGATGAGGTCGCGCATCTTGGGATGCTTGCCGTCGTCGGCGGCGCCCTGGACGAAGATCATGCGCGGCTTGCCCAGCCGACTGGCATGAAGGAACTCGCGGTGGGTGGCCGACAACCCCTCGGCGTCCTCGGCGCCATACCCGGATCCGAACAGGCCCAGGTAAAGGTCGCATTGGGACACCTCGTCCAGCTACGCGGCATCGGCGCGGACATCAGACGCGGGCAGGTCCTCGAACAGGAAAACCTCGAAGAACCGGCGCAGCAACGGATCGCCATGGATGTAGTCCCTCAGCAGCCGCCGTTCGACGGCCAACTCCTTCTGCACGGTGCTGAGGAAGATGCGGGTCATGGCATGGCGGCATTGCGAGGCCGGATCCCTGGCACGCTAAAGGCCCCCGCCCGGCTGCTTCACGCCAAATCTCGGCATGGCCCGTTTTTCGGCCTATTGCGGGGCTCACGGACGCCCGCTGGATGAACCTCGCCTTGGGTGCGGGGCAGCCGACAGAAGGATACCCGCGCTCCCACTCACCCGCCCGACACCTTCGTCAGCCCTGCGGACGAACAACCCCAAAAAGGGACCCGGGGCCGTTCGCACGAACTCACTGGCCCCAGCGCTGCCGCATCAAGGCGTCAGGCGCACCGCACGGCGAATGAACCTAGGAACGGCAGTCGAAGAGGATTTCAAAACGAGGAAAGGGCCCTCCCATCCGGGAGGATGGGCTCACGGGCAGGAACCCAAGGGCTCACCCTGCGAGTGAGGTCGTGGTGGGCTCGACGCGGCTGTAAGCCGGGTCCCCTGACCCGGCGCACCGGGCATACGGCATCGCCATCGCCGCGTGAGGGCACGCGGCCTACAGACGGACCAACTGCCGTTTCTAGGTTGAAGCGATTCTCCGCGCCTCGGGTACCGCTCAAGCCATCCAACGCACCAGCATGTGCACCACGAACAAGCCGATCATGCCAAGCCCGCAGGCCACCTTCCCGATGGCCCCGGCCACAAGCCCAAGCACCGCCCCCACGCCCGCCCGCCCGGCGGCGCGCCACTCGCGTCCGCCCAGCATCTCCAAAACCATCGCGCCCACAAGCGGCCCAACCACGAGGCCGACCGGGATCCACAGCAACCCAAGCAATGCCCCGATGGCCGCCCCGACCATCCCGCGCCACGTCGCGCCCATGCGCTGGGCACCCACCGACGACGCGAGGAAATCCAGGCCAACGGACGCCGCCGTGATGAAGGCCATGACACCGACGACCCACCAACTCACGCCGGCGTCGCCCCGGATCAACCGGTGGGCGATGGCGGCCGCGAGGATCAACGGCGTCCCGGGCAAGCCCGGCAGCACGGCCCCCACCAACCCCACGAGCATCACCATCAGCGCGCCCACGAGCGCGACCATGTCGGCGGCATTCACGGCCCGTTCGACTCCTTGCCGCTCGGCTTCAACGCTGCCAAGCCCCGCAGCAGGTCCACCGCTCGTGCCAGGACCGGATCCCGGATGACCTTGGCTTGGCCGGCGGCGGGCGCTGGCGCGGCGTTGGTGTCCCCGCGGCGTTGCCGAACGAGGTCGGCCTCCGTCAGGCGACGCCGCACCGTGACGGTGTTGGTGAGGGCACCACCCTCGGCGCCCGCCTTGGCCCCAATCACGGCAAACGGATCCTCCAGGAAGATTCGCTCGCTCGAGGCCACGGTCCGCACCGCGATGTCGGGCTGGACGCCATCCGGCCCAAGGACCTTCCCATCGCCCACGCGCACCGGCGATGCCGCCAACCGCAATCGGAGGCCGCCTGCCAAGGGAACGTCCCGGAAGATGGCCGCCTTGCCTGCCGTGGGGGTGCCGATGACCAAGCCCGCCTGCGCCGAGCGAATGGCCGCGGCGAGGGCCTCGGCGGCTCCGCGCGTCTCGTGGTTCACGAGCACGGCCACAGGCAATTCCCAAGGCTGCGCCTTGCCGCCCGCCACGGCCGTCCCGTTGCCCCAGTCCATGAGGGGAGATCCCGGCTGTGCCAGCAAGTCGGCCGCGCTCGCCGCCGCGCCGTACTCGGCCCCGGTGGCAAACCGAAGGTCCAGCACCAGCCCATTGGCAGCCGCCACCAGGTTGGTGTCGCGCAGGATGGCCGCCAACTGCGGGGCGAGTCCCAGGCTCACCTGCCCCACGCGCACGTACAGCGGCCCGGCCTCCAGCCGTTCCTTCCGGACGACGGCAGGGGTGTCGCTCGGGGGCTCACCGGCATCGTCGGGAGCCAGGACGGCACCCTGGACGCCCTCCAGCAGCGCCTTCGCGGCGGCCGCCTCCGCCGCCGAGGGGTCCTTTACATGGTCGCGCACGGCACGCAGCAGGTCGGCCAAGGGCGGCAGGGCGTCCGCGCCCGAGTTCGAGGCGCAGGCGCGCATTCCCGTGCTTGCCCAAGCAACGAGGGCCAAAGCAAGGGTGCATCCCATCCACGCGTGAACGTTCCGCCTCATGGCTTCTCCTCGCGCGCCGGGTTGACCACCACCGCCGTGAGCTTCTCGCCGGAGCGCAGGTACCGGAGCGTGAAGCGTTCCTTGGACCGGGACTCGCGCAGGAGTTCCCCCACCTGGCTGGGCGTCTTGGCCTCCGCCTTGTCCACGCCCAGGATGACGTCCCCGGGACGCAGTCCGTACTCCGCCAACGGGCCGGACTCGTCGATGCCCGTCACCACCACGCCCTCCGCCTTGCCCAGCTTGAACTGCTCGGCCAGGCCGGGCGTGACCGACTTCACCGTCAGTCCCAGCGCACTCACGCCCTCGTCCGCTGTCCCGCGCGGCAACCGGCGCGACCGTGCCGCGGCCATGCGTTCCTCGGGGTCCGGCAAGGGATCCAGCGTCACCGAGATGGTCTTGGGCTTGCCGTCGCGCCGGACGGCAACGGCCACCTTGGATCCAACGGCCTTGCGGGTGATCTCGCGCCGCAACTGGGCGACCGTGCCCACGCCGCGGCCCTCGACGGACAGGATCACGTCCTCCGGTTGGATGCCGGCGCGCTCGGCGGGGCCGCCGGACGTCACGCCCGAGACAAAGACCCCGTCCCGGATGTCGGGGTGTGCGGCTCGCAGTCGTTCGTCCTCGCGGATGCCCTGGATTTGGACGCCCAGCCACGAGCGGCGGAACTTCCCGTGCGCCACCAACGCGTCGGCCACCTCGCGCGCCAGGTTCGAGGGGATGGCGAAGCAAATCCCGGTGCCCACGCCCCGGATCATCGAGTTCACGCCCACCACCTCGCCATCCAGGTTGAGCAACGGCCCGCCGCTGTTGCCCGGGTTGATGTTCGCGTCCGTTTGCAGGAAGTCCTCGTCCACCATCCCGCTGGCCAAGCCCGCGCGCCCCTTCGCGCTGATGTGCCCAAACGTCACCGAGTACTCCAACTCGTAGGGAGCCCCGATCGCCACCGCGAACTCCCCCACCCGCACCTTGTCCGAGTTCGCAAACTTCGCCGCCTTCAGCCCGGAAACCTTCCCCACCACCCGCAGCACCGCGATGTCCGAGTCCACGTCGATCCCCCGCACCTCGGCGTCGAACTCGCGCCCGTCGTGCAGCTTCACCCGGATGCGCTCGGCCTCCTGGACGACGTGGGCGTTGGTGAGGATGTGCCCGTCCGCGCGATAGATGATCCCGGAGCCCTCGCCATCGAAGCCCGGGGTCTCCCCGCCGCGGCCCCGCTCGCGCCGGCGTCGATCCCGGAACTCCTCGAAGCGGCGACGCCACTCCTCCGGCATCTGGTCCATCAAGGGGTGCTCCTCGTCCGACTCCGGCCTTGGCTTCTGGGCAACCTGCACGACGACGACGGTGGGAAGCGCGGCCTCCGTGAGGTCCACGAACGCCTCGTTCAGGTGCCGGGCCACTTCCATCGCCGTGGGCGGCCCGGAGCGACCGGCGGCGGACAAGGGAACCCAGCAAGCCATGCCCATCCACAAGAGGGAACCGACCCAGGTTGACACGCGCATGACCGACCGTACCCCGGGACCCAAAAATGGGAAGCGGCCGATTCGGTATCCCACCAGCGCCCGCGCATCCCGAAATTGTCGGTGACAGGGGAGCGGGATTCGGGGAGCGGACGGGTCCCGAAAGGCAGGAGCATGGAGATGCGGCCGTGGACGACCGCGCTCCCAGCGGCTCAGCCCGGCGCATCCGTCGCGTCCGGAGCCTTGGGCGTCTCCAAGTGCCGGGTGCCAAGGCCCGCCGCGCGGGCCTTGCGAACCTTCTCCGTCGGCACGTACCGCGACGCGAACTCGGCGCGATACTCACCGAACGTCCCGTTGCGCAGGTGCGCCCGGATCTCCGCCATCACCTCCAGGTAGAAGTGCGAGTTGTGGATGCTCACCAGCCGCAGGCCCAGGATCTCGTTCACGTTGAGCAGGTGCCGGATGTAGGCGCGGGTGTGGTGGCGGCACGCAAAGCACTGGCAACCCTCCATGATCGGACCGAGGTCGCCCTTCACCGCGCCGCCTTTGATGGCAAACGTCCCGGAACGCGTGAACGCCGTCCCGTTCCGCGCCACCCGCGTGGGCAGCACGCAGTCAAACATGTCCACCCCGCGCGCCACCAACTCCACCAACTGCGCTGGCGTCCCAAGGCCCATGGCGTACCGCGCCTTGTCCTCCGGCAGGTGCGGCTCCGTGATCTCCACCGCGCGCATCATCTCCGGCTCCGGCTCCCCCACGCTCACGCCGCCGATCGCGTACCCATCAAAGCCCATCGCCACCAGCTCCCGCGCGCAGCGCTCCCGAAGGTCCGGGAAGCACGTGCCCTGCACGATGCCAAACCGTTGCTGACCCTCCGCGCGCGGCTGCTCGAGGCACTCGGCCGCCCAACGAATCGTCCGCTTCACCGCCCGCAGCACCTCCTCCCGCGGCGCGTGATGCGACGGGCACTCGTCGAACACCATCGCGATGTCGGACCCCAGGATCCGCTGGATCTCCATGCTCTCCTTCGGCCCGAGGAACAGCGCCTTGCCATCCAGATGGCTCCGGAACTCCACGCCGTGCTCCTTGATCTTCCGGATCTTGCCGAGGCTGAAGACCTGGAAGCCGCCCGAGTCCGTCAGGATCGGCTTGCTCCAGTTCATGAACCGGTGCAGCCCGCCCGCCTGGGAAATGATCTCC
>JBJSZF010000621.1:0-1051 GCA_046090125.1 Verrucomicrobiota bacterium | reverse complement strand
GTCGGCGGCCTTGAGCTGGTAGCGGACGCTGTATTGGTCGGCCGCGCGCAGACCCTGGACGGGGATGGTGACGGTCTTGCCATCGGCAGAGAGGGAGACGGCGCCGACCGCGAGGGCGTCGTGGCCCTTCTTGCCGGGGTTGGCGACGGAGAGTTCGTCGGATCCGTAGCCGCCGGAGTAGCGGTAGTTCCAGGTCTCGACGGAATAGTTGCCGGCGTCCTTGGCGGCGGCGGGGTCGAGCGGCGCGCTGAAGGTGATCTGGATGGCGTTGGCGGCGACGTGGGCCTTGACGGGCATGTGGACGGGCTTGCCGGTGTGGCGCACGCGGTAGAAGCCGCCGTCGCGGGTGGCGGCGTTTTGCCAGCCCTTGAGGCCGCACACGTAGAGCTGGCCGTCCTTGGGGTTGAAGCGGCCGCGCATGACGCCGCTTTGGAAGCGGAGGTTGAAGGGAACCATGGCGGCCTGGACCTCGCCATCGACCTCGTCCCAGAGGACGCCGTAGAGGAGGCACTTGCCGTAGCTCATGAACAGGGGCGCACCCTTCCACGGGCCCCACTTGTCGCTGGTGACGAAGACCTGGCCACCGCTGGAGTTGTCCCATCGCATGGGCAGCCAGCAGATGGGGGTGTCGTAGCGGTCGGGGATGGGCATGGAGCCGTCCCAGCCCTTGATGCCGGCCTTGGCGCGGGCCTCGGGGTCCGAGGGGTTGAGGCGCAGCTCGCGTCCGTCGGCGTACTTGAGCGTCAGCTCGCGCTGGGCGGCGGGAACCATGCCCAGGAAGGAGCCCTTGCGGACGAGGTTGAGCTTGGACGACGGCATCCAATGCCCTTGGTTGTCCGAGACCAGCACCGTGTCGTCGGGGCCGACGGTCATGCCGTTGGGCGCGCGAAGGCCGGTGGCGAACACCTCCATCTTCCGCCCGTCCGGCGAGACCTTGAGGATGGTCCCTTGGTGCGGCGAGGTAACCTTGGGCTCCCACGGCGCGCCCTTGGCATAGTAGAAGTTGCCCTTGGAGTCCGTGTGCAGGTCGAGGACGAACTCGTGGTAGTTG
>JBJSZF010000620.1:0-2050 GCA_046090125.1 Verrucomicrobiota bacterium | reverse complement strand
ACCTGGCGAAGAACGACTTTTGGAAGACCAAGGCCATCTACCCCAACGGCCATCCTTGCCCTATTGGCGGCATCGACCTCGTCATCCCTGCGCTTGTCGGGGGCACGTACCACGCCGAGCAGGTGCTGGAGACGGCCGAGGTGGTGCACACCCTGCGCGTCGCCCAGCGCGTCGAGGATCCGCCGCCCTTCACCCGGGCCGGGACCGTCGTCCGCCTGCGTTCTTGGGTCGCCGCGTCCACCAACCTCCTCGTGATCGAAATCTCCGTGGAGGGCGACCCCAAGGACAACAACCCCTTCGCCAACACCGCGTTGGTCGGCGTGGATGCCAGCCTGTGGGCCGCCGCCGGGAACGAGTCCGAGACCGCCACCGGCAACCTGCCGGACGGCTACTGGGCGGTGCGCCGGTTTGCGCCCGCCGAGGCGTCGGTGGCGGTGGAGCGGGCGCCGTTGCGCGAGACGACGGAGGCGGCGGTGGCCATGCGGTTGATCGGACATCGCAAGGCCGGCCTTCCTTGGAGCCGCGGCGACGGGTGGTCGGCCGACCGCTTCATGGTGGCGCCGGGTTCGCCGGTGCTGGTGGTGGCGGCGGTGGTGACGGGTGAGGAATCCCGCGAGCCCGTGGCGGAGGCCCGGCGACGCGTGGCGGCGCTGACGGCGGACTCGGTGGGCGCCTTGCACGCCGCGCACCAGGCGTGGTGGCGGGACTTCTGGGGGCGTTCCTTCGTGGAGGTGGGCGACCCGTTGGTCGAGCGCTACTACTACGGGTCCCACTACCTGATGGCGTCGTGTTCCCGCAACCCGAGGTTTCCGCCGTCGTTGTTTGGCAACTGGACGACGCAGGACGGGCCGTCATGGCAGGCGGACTACCACCTCAACTACAACCACGAGGGCCCGTGGTGGGGCGTGTTCTCGTCCAACCACGCCGAGCTCGCGGACCCCTATGACGCGCCCATCCTCGAGTACATGCCCGTCGCCCGCGCCAACGCCCGCGACCTGCTCGGCATTCGCGGTCTCTACTACGACGTCGGCATCGGCCCCAAGGGCCTGGAGACCTCCTTCATGCCGGACGGCCATTCGATCCCGGGCGAGGGCCGACGGATGTTCCTGGGCCAAAAGAGCAACGGGCTGTTCGCCGCCGCCAACATGATCCTCCGCTTCCGCCACACGCTGGACGCGGACTACGCCCGGCGCGTCCGCCCGTTCATGCTCGGCGTCGCCGACTTCTGGGAGGACTACCTCCGGCTCGAGGGCGGCCGCTACGTCATCACCAAGGATGCCTCGGGCGAGGTGGGCGACGGCGGGAGCGACCGCAACAACGCGCTGTCGCTCGGGTTGGTGCGCATGTTCTTTGAGGGCTTGCTGGAGATGAGCGCCGAGCTGGACCTCGACCACGACCGCCGCGCCCGGTGGAGCCACATCCTCGCCCACATCAGCCCCTTCCCCACCGCCATGGTCGATGGCGTCCGTCGCCTCCGGGGGGCCGACGCCGGCCCGGCCGCCGACCGCATCGGCCCCGGTCGCAGCAACACGCGCGTCGAGTTCATGGGCATCGTGTGGCCCTCGGGCGTGGAGGGACTCGGGTCCGACCCCGCCTTCTTGAAGGTCCTCCGGGAGGACGTCGCGGGATGGGCGGACCCGGAGTGGATCGGGCACTTCAACGGGTTCAGCCTGACGTTTCCCGGCGCGGCGCGGGTGGGCCATGACCCGCGGGACATTCTCGCCAAGCTCCGTCGCCAGCTCGGGTCGGCCGGGATGCCCAACCTGATGGTGTTTGGGGGTGGCGGCGGCATCGAGAACTGCTCGGGCGTGCCCGCCACGATCAACGAGATGCTCCTGCAATCCCATCGGGGCGAGGCCCGCCTCTTCCCCGTGTGGCCGCGGGAGATGCCCGCGCGGTTCGGACGCCTGCGGGCGCACGGGGCGTTCCTGTTCAGCGCCTCGTTGCGCGACGGCGTGGTGGGACCGGTGACGCTCGAAAGCGAGAAGGGCCGCGAATGCCGCCTGCACAACCCATGGCCCGGTCGCCCCGTCCGCGTCCGCAACGCCGC
>JBJSZF010000619.1:0-2551 GCA_046090125.1 Verrucomicrobiota bacterium | reverse complement strand
TCGGGCTTGCCGGTGACGTTGGCGGCGCGGGCGCGGGCGGCGACCTCCTCGGTTTGGGCGACCAAGGCCTCGACCTTGCCTCGTTGCACGGACGTCAATTCGAGGAACGCGGCGACGTCGTTGCGCAGCAACGCGCGTCCGCCCTGGGCCTGGACTTCGAGTTGATCGAGCCGATGCAGGGCAGGGGAGCCCAGCCGGTCCTCGACCCTGCGGGCGAGGCGTCCCTCGAGGGCGGCCATCGCCTCGTGCTGTGAGGATTCCGGGCGTGCGCGCGCGACGACCCACTCCGCGTCGATCTCGCGCAGGAGGTTGTCGAGCCAGAGGAGGTTCGTGCCCTGGACGCCCAGCTCGCGCTGGCCCTCGATGGACCGGGCCATGTTGAGGAGCGTCCGCGGGATGCGGGTCTCGGACGCAGGCAGGCGGTGGAATGGGCTGGGTGCAAGAGGGGCCGCATCTTCCGGTCCCGCATGAAGGGCGGTGGACACCCAAAGCAGGGCCGCAAGCTCCGCGAGCCATCGCAACGTGCGGCGCATGGTCGGGAGCGGGCGGGGGACGCGCTAGCCGAGCTCGGCGCGGACGCGCTCGAGGAGCACCTTGGTGGCATTGATGCCGTCGGCCTCGGGGAGCTTGTCGCCCTCGTACTCGATGCCGACGAACCCGCGGTAGCCGGCGTTGAGCACGACCTGGAGCATCCGGCGGTAGTCGGTCTGGATGCAGTTGCCGGCCGCGTCGAAGTCATGGGACTTGGCGCTGACGGCCTTGGCGAAGGGCATGAGCTCGGCGACGCCCTGGTAGCGGTCGTACCAGGTGCCCTTGTCGTCGATGAGGAAGTTGCCGAAGTCGGGCAAGGTGCCGCAGTTGGGCTTGTTGACGCGGCGCATGACACCGGCCAGCCACTGGCCATGGGAGGAGAGGTGGCCGTGGTTTTCGACGATGCAGTTGAGGCCGAGGCCGGCGCAGTAGTCGGAGAGCTGGGCGAGGCCGTCGGCGGCGCGCTTTTCCTGTTCTTCCCAGCCGCCCACGCCCTGGGTCTCGGCGTTGACGCGGATGGAGTGGCAGCCGAGGGCCTTGGCCGCCTGCGCCCACTTGTGGTGGTTGGCGACGGCCTTGCGGCGCTGGACGGGGTTGGGATCGCCCAGGGCTCCCTCGCCATCCACCATGATGAGCAGGATGCGCACGCCCTCGCCCTCGGAACGCTTCTTGAACTCTGCGAGGTAGGCGGCGTCGGTGGCCTTGTCCTTGAAGAACTGGTTGACCAGCTCGATGGCCTCGATGCCGAAGTCGCGCCGGGCGGCCTTGGGGAAGTCGAGGTGGTCGAGCTTCTTGGCGAACAGGGTCTTGTGCAGGGACCACTCGGCGAGGGAGATGCCGAACTTCTGTCCGCGGGGCGGCTTGTTGACGGCGGACACGGGACCGGCTGCGGGATTCCATGCCCGAGGGGCGTGGCTGCAGCCGGGGGCCAGCGTGCCCGCGAGGGTGGCGGCCCCGGCCATGGCCGAAGCCTCGATGAAGTGACGACGATTCATGGGTGGCTTTCCTTGCATGGGGCCCTGGAGCGGAGCGTTCAGTGCGCCGGGGCGGAGCCACCACCGGCGTTGGCGGCGACCTGCTTGGGCGGGTGGAAGAAGGCGGCGAGTGCGACGGCAGCCGCGACGGAGGCCACGAGGGGCACGAGGAACAGGCCCTGGAAGTTGGTCTTCCCGGCGACGTGGAACGTCTCCTGGATGAGCTTCGGGCAGATGTAGTTCGCCACCAGCGCGCCCACGCCGAGGATCTGGAGGTTGAAGAGGCCCTGCGCGGAGGAGCGGATGTCCTTGGGGAAGTACGCGTCCACGAAGATGTACACGGTCGCAAAGAAGAAGGCGTAGCAGATGCCGTGGAGAATCTGGATCAGGATGATGAGCGCCGGGCTGTCGGGAACGAACGAATAGACGGCGAAGCGTGCGGCGTGGCCGAGGATCCCGAAGATCATGGTCGTGCGCCACCCGAGGGTCTTCAGGGTCGCGCCGAGGACGAACATGGTGAGGATTTCGGCGACCTGGCCGATGCTCATGACCGGTGTGATCCAGTTCGCGGCGATGCCCACGCCGCCGTCGGCCTTGGGCGTCCCCAGGAAGACGCCCGTCCAGTTGAAGTAGCAGTTGTGGACGAACGAATCGATGAAGGTGACCAGCCAGAGGATGGCGACGAAGGGGTGCTTGAGGAGGCCGAACGCCTGCGACCACGCGGTGCCGCCGCCGGTGCTCTTCTTGGGTGGCGTGTGGGGAAGCGCCAGGCTCAGGCCCGCCAAGGCCAGCGACGCGATGCCCGACACGATGTAGGTCCAGCGCGTGGCGGCCTTCGCGGCGTCACCCGTCAGCGGGCTCGAAAGGGCCTTGCCCAGCCAGTCCACGAACCCGGCCGTGTTGGCCTTCGCAACGACGTCCCAGTCCACGAAGATGAACGTGAACGGCCATGCGGCGAGGATCCACCCGATGGTGCCGCCCATGCGGACGAGGCCGAACTCGTTCGCCGGATCGCGCATGTTGGCGAAGGCGATCGAGTTCGTGAT
>JBJSZF010000618.1:0-8089 GCA_046090125.1 Verrucomicrobiota bacterium | reverse complement strand
GCGAAGGGGGGAATGGGGAATGGCGAATGGCGAATGGCGAATGGCGAATGGCGAATGGCGAATGGCGAATGGCGAATGGCGAATGGCGAAGGGGGAATGGCGAAGGGGCTAGCGGCGGTTGGCGGCCCAGTTGAGGGCTTCGAGGACGATGGACTCGCGGAGGAGCTCGGGGAGGGCGCGAGGGGGTTCGGAGGGGTTGGCGGGATAGACGAGGACGAGGGGGACGCCGGGGCGTTGATAGGCCTGGAGGACGGCGGCGATGCGGGCGTCGTTTCGGGAGAAGTCGGCCATGAAGACGAGGGTGCCGGTTTCCTGGACGCGTTGGATGACGGCGGGGACCTCGATGGCGAGGCGGAGGTTGGAGTTGCAGGTGGTGCAATAGTCGGCGGTGAAGTCCACGAGGATGGGCTTGCCGGAGGCGCGGGCCTTCTCGACGGCCTCGGGGGACCAGGGCTGCCACGGGAGCTTGTGCTTGCTGGAGGCACGGAGGGGCGAGCCGGAGGTGGTGGAGGACGCGGCGGGGTCGGCCGGGTGTCGCCAGTCCACCTCGCGTTCGAGCATCCAGAAGTAGGCGGCGGCCAGGAGGCCGAGGAAGGAGACCCACGCCAGCTTGGAAACGCGGACGGCGGGTTGGATGAACTGGCCGTACACCCACGCGGCGAGCACGACGACGACGATGGCCCAGCCGAGCCAGAGGATGCGGTCCTTGTCGTAGTGATTGGCCGTGAGCATGAACAGCCAGACGGCGGTGGCCAGCATGGGGAAGCCCATGAACTTCTTGAACAGGACCATCCAGTTGCCGGGCTTGGGGAGGAGCTTGAGCCAGCGTGGCTGGAAGCACAGGACGACGTAGGGGAGGGCGAGGCCGAGCCCGGCGGTGAGGTACATGGCGAGGGTGACCCACGGGCTTTGGCCCGGGCGGAGCGCGTAGCCGATGGAGACGCCGAGGTAGGGGGCGCTGCACGGCGTGGCGAGGACGGTGGCGAGGACGCCATTGAAGAAGGCGCCGCCGGCACCCTCCTTGGACGCCAGTTCGTCGGCCTTGCCCAACCCACCGGTGCCGAGCGTGACCTCGAAGACGCCGAAGAGATTGAGGGCGATGACGACCACGAGCAGCGTCATGAGCACGAGGAAGATGCTGCTCTGGAACAGGATGCCTTGATGCACGGCCTGCTTGGCGAGGCTCAGGGCCACCATGACGCCGCCGAGCAGGCCAAACGACGAGATGACGCCGGCGCCGTACATGAGGCCGAGCATCCGGACGCGCGCGGGCGATTCCTGCGCTTGCCGGACGAAGCCGAGGATCTTGAGGGCGATGACGGGCAGGACGCACGGCATGATGTTGAGGATCAACCCGCCCACCAAGGCCATGACGAGCACGAGGCCAAACGGGCGGTCTGGCTGCGGGGCGGACCCGGCGGCCGGGGACGCGGCGGTGGCGCCGTTCATGGCGTTCGGGGTGGCCGATGCGTCGCTTGCCTGGGCCACGACGCGGTAGGCGGCGGCGGGCGCATCGGTTGTTGTGTCGGCCACGTTCACGAGCAACCCAGCCAGCGAGGCGGGCCAGTTCCCTTGTTCCAGCTCGGCCGTTCCAACGACCCGGATGATGCCCTGGGCGTTGGGCGAAGACTCCGGGCCGCCCTCGAAGGCGAGGCCCTCGACGGGCTCGGGATAGAAGTCCCAGCGTCCGCCGGGTGAAGCGGGCTGGAACTGGACGGCATAGGATTTCTTCTTGGCATCCGCCGGGGTGGTCGCCGGGGACCATGCGAGGGAGACCGGGAAGGGCTGGGCCTTGGGCAGGCGCGACTGGAATACGGGGAACTCGGCGGCAGCGGGCGAGGGCGCGGCGGTCGTGCCGATGGCGAGGCGCGCCTCAAGGGTGGCCCGGCCTGGGACGCAGGACTTCTCGCATTCGAGCCAGGATACCTTGGCGCGCAGGGTGACGTTGCCGGGCGGGGCGGTGCTGGAGATTTCGAGGGGAATGAGGAGGGCCACGGTGCCCTCGTAGGCAAAGACGGAGCCGGCCTCCTCCTTGAGGCGTCGTGGGACGGGCCATTGGATGGCTTGGGCGCTAACGCCCTGCGGCAGTTCCCATTCCACGGCGGTGGCTTGCCCGCCGAGGCCGGCCTCGCTGGGGTTCAGCCAGTACGTATGCCAATGATCCGGCATCGTGAGGCGAACGGCGGCGATCACGCGGGAGCCGGGGACGGCGGTGGCGTGGTCCAGGAGCAGCGCGGCTTGCGTCCGAGCCTGGGCGAATGCCGGCGATGCACACCATCCCACCCATGCCGGGATGAACCACCGGAGAAGAAGGCGCGTCAGCAAGCTCATGGCCAAGATGGTGCCGAAACAAGGCCGCAACCTCAACCTTGCCCCGGCGCGATCTCTTCGCATGGGATGCCATGCACTCACCCGCGCTTGCGGTTCGGCCTTCGCCATGGCCATTCGCCCATTGAGTTTCGGGTCCTTTCCCGAACACAGTGTTTCCAATGAACCGATGCGCCGCCGGGATTCTTGCATGGGTCGCTTGGGGAGTTGGCCTGCTCCATGCCGCGCCTCTGCCCATGCCCACCCTGGAGGGCGCCTTGGCCAAGGCGGGCGTGCGCCGTGAGGCCATCGAGCGCCTGATCACGGACGCGCCGCTCGCGCACCGGCCCAGCCTGGAGTTCCTTGTCACCCACATGCCCGCCATCGACCTGGAGTCCGTGGACCTGGGCATGGTGTCCACCAACACCACCCTCGCCCACGAGGCCATGGACTCCGCGCCTTGGGCGTCCCGCATCCCCCACGAGCTGTTCCTCAACGACGTCCTCCCCTACGCCTGCGCCAACGAGGCCCGCGAGCATTGGCGGCCGCGCCTGCGCGAGATTGCATGGCCGCTGGTCCGGGATTGCACGTCGCCCGGCGAGGCCGCGCGCCGCCTGAACGAGCGCCTCTTCCCCCTCCTCAAGGTGGGCTACAACACCAAGCGACGTCGGCCTGACCAGGCGCCCCTCGAGACGATGGCCTCCGGCATGGCCACCTGCACCGGGCTTTCCATCCTGCTGGCCGACGCATGCCGCGCCGTCGGGGTCCCCGCCCGCATCGCGGGCACCCCGCTCTGGTCCAACATGCGCGGCAACCACACGTGGGTGGAGGTTTGGGACGGCGACTGGCACTTCGTGGGCGCGGCCGAGCCCGACCCCGCCGGGCTCGACCGCGGATGGTTCGTTCACGACGCCTCGCAGGCGAAGGCCGACGAGCCACGCCACGCCATCTATGCCAGCAGCTTCCGCCAGACGGGACTGCCCTTCCCGCTCGTGTGGGCCCGTTCCATCCACTGGGTCCCCGCCGTGAACGTCACGCACCGGTACATCCCGAAGTCCTCCGGACCCGCTGTCCCGGAAGGCCAGACGCGGCTCCTTGTGAAGGTCCTCGACCAACCGGCGGGTCGCCGTGTCCGGGCGCATGTCTTCGTCCTCGACGACCTGGACCCCGCGCGCACCTGGACGGGTTCCAGCCGCGACGAATCGGTGGACCTCAACGACATCCTTCCCCTCGTGGTGCCGTCGGGTCGGAGCTATCGCATCCTGGCCGCGCTCGGATGGAACACGGCCGAGACCCGCGTGGGCCCCGTGTCTGGGAGGGAATCCGTCGTGGTGCTGCCGATGGCGGAACGACGGCTCCTGTCGGCCCCGTCGCAGGCCTGCTATCAGCCTGGGACCAACCCGCCCGTCGCGCGACTGCTCCCGGCCCCGTGAGTGTGGGGCGGGGCGGCTTGGCGAGGCCCTTCCGCGCGGTGGCGATGCGCTGATTGGACAGGTGGCGAAATGGCAGCACTGTGCGCGCATGGCGGTCTTGCGCGCGTTGCTGGTGGATGACGAGCCCCTCGCCCGGGAGCGATTGCGGACGTTCTTGCAGCGCGAGCCCGGCGTGGAGGTTGCGGGGGAATGCCAGAACGGCGAGGAGGCCCTCGCGGCCGTTCCACGGCATCGGCCGGATCTTTTGTTCCTGGATGTCCAAATGCCCGGGATGAACGGCTTTGACGTCCTGAAACGCCTGGGTGCGAACGCGCCCCCGGCCGTCATCTTCACGACGGCCCATGACCAGTTCGCGGTGAAGGCGTTCGAGGTTCATGCGGTGGACTACCTGTTGAAGCCATTCGACCGCGAGCGTCTGCGGTCCGCCTTGGAACGTGCGCGGGGCCGGGTGGGCACGCCCAAGCCCGACGACATCCAGGCCAAGCTCTCGGCCATGCTGGAGGACATCAAGTCCGGCGCGCGCGAACCCGAGCGCATCCCGGTGAAGACGGCGGGCAAGGTCAGCTTCGTGCGCATCCCGGACATCGACTGGATCGGCAGCGCGGACAACTATGTGGAGCTGCACGTGGGCACCCATTCGCACCTGATCCGGGAGACGATGTCCTCGATTTCCGCGCGCCTGCCGGAGGAGCAGTTCGTTCGCATCAGCCGGACAGCCATCGTGAACCTGTCGCGGGTGAAGGAGTTGCAGCCATTGTTCCACGGCGAGTATTCGGTGCTTCTCACGACCGGCGCGAAGCTGACGCTCTCGCGGAGCTACCGCGACCAACTCCCGCGCTTGGGCGTGCATTGACGGGGAGGCCTAGCAAGCGGGGCTGATGGCGGCTCGTGGAGGCAGGTGGCCCACGGTTTGGAAGGTGAAACGTCACGGTGTCCGGGCGGGTCCTCGCAGCAATCCATGAGCGCTTCTGTTCCCAGCCCCCGGAGACACGACCTCGATGCGTTGCGTGCGGCCGCGATGCTGCTGGGCATCGTGTACCATGCGTCCCTGTCGTTTGCGCTGGGGCCTGCGTGGATGGCCGTGGACGTGAGCCAGAGTCCGGCGGCGTACGTGTTCCAAGCGTTCGTGCATGGGTTTCGGATGCCGTTGTTCATGCTCGTGAGCGGCTACTTCACGGCGATGCTGTGGCGACAGAAGGGCATGAAGGCGTTGCTGTGGCATCGGTGCCGCCGGGTCTTGTTCCCGTGCTTGGCAGGCCTGGTGACCATCGTGCCGGCCATGGGTTGGGCGAATGCCTATGCGACGCGGCGCAAGGCGGAGTTCGGCCGCGCGGCGGCCGAGGCGCGGTTGCGGGCGGCGGGTCCCACCAATGTTTGGAATGCCATCCAACTGGGGGACATGGACGCCTTGGCACGCTTGGCGACGAACCGCGCGGCGATGACGGGCCTCCATCCGGCATACCGTCTCACGCCGCTGACGTGGTCGGCCTTGCTGGGTCGCACCGACGCCGCGCGCTGGTTGCTGGACCATGGCGTGGAGGCGGGCATCCGGAACGAGGACGGGGGCACCGCGCTGCACGCGGCGGCGTTCATGGGGTCCGATGGGGTGGCGACCTTGCTGCTGGACCGGGGCGCGGACCCGGTGGCGCGCAGCACGTCGGGGGAGCAACCGTTGCAGAGCGCGGCCCATGAGTTTGAGGTGGTGCAATACATTGCGGGTTTGGTGTCGATCCCCGCCGAGCGTGGCGCGGTGGAGGGGGGGCGCGGTCGGTTGATGCCGCGGTTGCAGGAGGCGGCGGCCCGGGCCAAGGAGGCGGGCGCGGGTCCTGTTGGAATGGGGGCGGCAGGAAAAGGGGGTTCCGGAAAGGGGGCGGGCTGGGCGGAGCGGGCTGCGGGGACGTGGCGGTTCCTGACGGAGACGCCGGTGTTCGTCCTGGTGTGGTTCCTGTGGTTCCTCGTGTGGTTGGTGGGGTTGTTCGCGGTGCTGGCGTGGGCGGGCGGCCGGCTGGGGATGGGGTCGTGGCCTGCCTGGGTGACGTTGTCGCGGTGGAAGCTGGCGTGGTGGGTGCCGCTGACGGCCATCCCGGGCTGGTTCATGGGCGTGGGACAGGGCGAGTTCGGGCCGGACACCGTGATGGGGATCGTGCCGAAGCCGCACGTGTTGGCGTACTACGCGACGTTCTTCTTCTTCGGGGTGTTGTTTTACGACCGGGATGATGGCGGCCCGTTGCTGGGGAAGGGGTGGCGGTGGGCGTTGCCGGTCACGTTGCTGGTGGTGTTCCCGGCGGCCTTGGAGGTCTCGACCGGGGCCTTCGAGGTGCGCGGGCCCTGGGGCGCGGCGGCATGGCATCGGCCGGCCGCCGTTGTGCTGCAATCGGCGTACGCCTGGTCGATGAGCCTGTGCTGGATGGGCGTCTTCCGGTCGTTGCTCACGCGCGAGAGCGGCGTGGTGCGGTACCTGTCGGACTCGGCGTATTGGATGTACCTTGCGCACCTGCCGCCGGTGATCGTGGCGCAGTCTTGGATCAGCCAGTGGCCCTACCCGGCGTGGCTGAAGTTGTCGGCGATGTCGTTGGTGATGGTGGCGGCGCTGCTGGTCTCGTACCACGTGCTGGTACGCCCGACCCCGATTGGATGGTTCCTGAACGGGCGCAGGCGGAAGGCGGCGTAGGGGAACGGGGAGCGAGGGGCGGAGATGCGGGGAACGGGTGATTCACGCTGGAGGCGGATCATGGGCGTGGGCAGCGTTTCTCGGATGCGGGCATTCGGGCGGTGGGTGGTGGTGGGCTTCCTGTGGCTGGCGGGCGCGGCGGCGGCCTGCGGCGCGACAAATCGTTGGGATGCCGAGGTGGCGGCATTCGCCCGGACCGATGCCATCCAAGCGCCGCCACCCCGTCCGGTGTTGTTTGTGGGCAGCTCGACGGTGCGCGCCTGGAGGACGTTGGCGGCGGACTTCCCGGGTCAACCAGTCCTGAACCGGGGCTTTGGCGGATGCCATCTTTCGGACGTGAACCATCACTTTGACCGCGTGGTGGGGGCGTATCGGCCTCGGGTCATCGTGCTGTATGCGGGCGACAACGACCTGGTGGAGGGGAAGACGGCGTCGGACGTGTCGTCGGACCTGGCGGAGTTTCGGCGTTTGGTGCGCGAGCGGGTGCCGGAGGCGCGGTGTGCGTTCCTGGCGATCAAGCCAAGCCCGAAGCGGGTTTCGGCGTTGGAGGTGCAACGGGAGGCGAACGCGTTGGCGGCGGCGCAGGTGCGCGGGGACCGTCAGTGGACCGTGCTGGACACGTTCACGCCATTGCTTGGGGCGGATGGACGGCCGGACGCGACCCTTTTCAAGGACGACCACCTGCACTTGAACCCCGAGGGATACCGGCGGTGGGCGGGGGTGATCCGTCCTTGGCTGGAGTCGGGGACGGCGGGACGCTGAGGCATCCGGGCTGCGGGGCCCGGGTGCGGCGCACGGCGCACGGCGAGACTTCTATTTGGAATGCGGGAGAAAAAACCATTGCAGCGCAAGGCGGCGGTCGGCCATCGTCTCGCCCGCATTTGGAGTCGGGGCGTAGCGTAGCCTGGTAGCGCGCTTGTTTCGGGTACAAGAGGTCGTGAGTTCGAATCTCACCGCCCCGACCATTTGCAGTCGCCCCGCGAGGGGTGGCCATGCTCCCCGGAGCACGCGCACGTGGCGGAATTGGCAGACGCGCTACTTTGAGGTGGTAGTGCCGTAAGGCGTGCAGGTTCAAGTCCTGCCGTGCGCACCATCCGGGGGGAAGCCCAAGAATCGGGCGAAAAGGCCGGGAAACCGCGCTTTTCCGGCCGAAATTGGAGGTTTCTTCACCCGTGGAAGGCATCAGTCCTTGCGGGTCCTTGGGGGGTGTTCGGTGTCGTTAACGTGGCACCAAACGGGCACCAGCCATTCCCCCCATGAAACCCGTTCGCAACTCCATTCAACTCCTCATCCGGCAAGTTCAGAAGAACGGCCGCCCCGGATGGCTCGTCATAGCCAATTACTTCCCAGTCATAATCGACGTTATGTCCGATCAGATACTGAGTATCTTTGGGGAGCTTAAATGAGTCCGAAGGCGGAGAATCGACCAATTCTTCGTCAAGTATGTGGTGGGTTGCCAGAGCAGCTAAACTGATGGGTTTGTTAGGTTTGTAGCGTTGCTCAAAACTATCGCCAAATTTTAACGGCGACAACGATAGCAGCTCAAGCCAAGCTGCCTCGATCACCTCTGGAGCATTAAGTCCGGTGGTCTCTGTGTCAAAAATGATAGCTTTAGGCATGAATTATCTTAGTCTGTCTTTGGGAAAATTCGGTCATCCGATTTGTGTTCCTCGTAGAA